>JADLHG010000028.1 GCA_020848905.1 Deltaproteobacteria bacterium | reverse complement strand
CTGGAGGATCTGGAGCTACCGGAGCGGTGGCTCGTGGACCGGCGCGCACCCGACCAGGAGCTCGAGACGCGGCAGTCGGCCGAGCTGGCGCGTCGTGCGCTCTCGGCGCTCACGCGGGAGGAGAGGGACTTCCTCGCCGCCTGCTACGCAGAGGAACAAGCCCCGGTGGACCTCGCGGCCGAGCTGGGGGTCCGGATCGGGACGGTCTACAGCCGCAAGTTCAAGACGCGGGAGAAGCTGGCGAAGATCGTGGCCACGCTCGAGACCCCTTCGGTCTAGCGAGCGGTCAGCGCCGCGCGTACCTGATCCTTGAAGACCCGGTCCACGAGGGCGAGCTGCTCCGGAGCCTCGATCACGTGCACGCTGCAGGTCGGGTCCGCCACGCCCGGCACGTAGTAGCTCACGCGCTTGTAGGCGGGCTCGAAGCGCCCGCTGCCGTCCGCCATCGAGCGGCTGACGAAGACGGTGTGCTTGGCCAGCCACTCCCCCGCCGGGACGCCGAGCGCGCGGGCCGCCTCGTCGGTCAGCGGCACGGCCTCCAGGCGACCCTTGTGCTGGGCGATGTAGCGGCGCCCGTCCGGCGCGGTACTGAAGTCGTTCGGAATGGTGTAGGTGCCGACGGAGCGCACGTAGCCGGGGCGCACCATGTCAGCGCTCTCGAAGGTCACGGCGGGTCGCCGTCCGGCGCCGACGTCTCCCGTCTGCGTCCAGCCGAGGAGGCTCACGAGGCCGTTCTTGCCGCCCCCGTAGTAGTTCGTGCGCTTCGCACCCGGTAGCTCGTTGCTCGCGCCGGTGTCCTTGGCCGCCACGTCCGCGCGAGCCCAGCTGAAGGCGTTCCGGATGGCGAGGAGCGGGGACCAGGCGACGCTGTTGTGCGCGCCATGTTTCTGCCCGAGCGGGAGGGCGTCCAGGGTCCGCACCTGTTCGCGGGCCAGAGGCATGAGGCGAACCACGTTCCGCACGAAACGCTGGAGGCCGCTCGGCAGGTCCTTCAGCGGCACGCCCGAGCCCCGGACGTCTACGACGCGGGCCGCTGCGGGCAGAGCGCCGAGCAGCGCCGTCAGGCACACGACCAGGCCTGTCCTTCGTGACCAAGAGCGTTTCATTGCGGGTCTCCCTCGTGCGGACGCGCCGGGCGCATCGTCTGTGACCGTGGCTGTGCAACGGCCGCGCCAGGATCTACCGACCGAACCCCGCCATCTCGCGCACGCCGGGCCTTGCCGCGGCCGGAAATTGTCCGTGTGATGATCACCGCTTCGCCCCTGCGACCTGCCTGGCGTCACGCCGGTGGCCACGCGAAGCCACCCTGGCCATGGCGGTGCGGCCCGTGTGGACGAACGTGCGCACCCCTGGCTGCCGGGACCAGATGGGACGCGGCCTCCTGGGGCGCCGCGAGGCGGCGGTGATCCCGTAGACCCTTCGCCGCTCCTCCTCGTTCATAAGGCCATCGGCTTCACCGATGCCGAGCGAGAGGATGGCCGCCATGCAGAGCACGTTCCGGAAGATGCCCCGTCGGAAGTTCAGCCTTCGGCGCCTTGCCCTGGCGGTCCTCGTCGTCGCCTCGGCGGCCGTGCCTCGCCCGAAGGCCCAGGCCAGCGGCAGCGCACCGGCGGTCGAGGCGCTCCGCCCCGCGGGAAGCTGCCAGGCCGTGCGAGAGCGGCTCGTGGAGCTCCTCGTGCCGCAGCTCCTCCACCGCAACGCCTTCTACTACCACTACCCGCGTCCGGCGATGCGAGGGCGGCTGGGGCGGGTGGCGCCGGTGCTGGACGGGCTGCGGTCGCGGAGTGACGAGGCCCGTCCCGCCGCGCAGGGCGCCGCGCCGGCGGGCCCGCTCGGGGGAGCCGCGACGGCCAAGTCGGGGGCTGTTCGCGAGCAGGATGGACCGAGGAGCCACACCAGCACCAACGTGCAAGAGGTGGGCGTGGACGAGTCGGACATGGTGAAGACCGATGGGAAGTTCATCTACACCGTCTACGGGCAGGAGCTGCTGATCCTGAAGAGCTGGCCCGCCGACCGGACGAACGTGGTGGCGCGGGTGAAGCTCGCCGACGCGCGCCCGACGCAGCTCTTTCTGAAAGGGAACCGCCTCGCCGTCTTCTCGGCGGTGGTTCGTTATCAGCCGAGTCCGTGGCCGACGCCGCGCCAGCCGTCTCTGCAGGGGCTGCGGCTGCGTCACGCGCGGCCCGCCCTGGCGCGTCCGCCGTATTACCCGCAGCACGCCTACTATCAAGGGACGCGCGTCACCGTGCTCGAGCTCGGCGATCGCACCCAGCCGGCGATCGTGAAGCAGTTCGAGCTCGAGGGGAACCTGCTGCAGGGGCGCATGATCGGCGGCGACGTGTACCTGGTCTCCTCGGCGGCGCTGCAGCTCCCCCCCGAGGTCTGGCAGAGCGGCCAGCGCGTGCTCCAGCAGGTCCAGCTCCGCAAGCCGGCCTGGCAGCTCAACGAGGCGGAGTGGAAGCGTCTCGAGGCCCAGTACCGACCGCACCTGAAGTCCGAGCTCCGCCGCGCGCTCTCCAAGGTGCAGCTCCTGCGCGCGCTGCCGCAGCTCCGCACCGTGAGCGCGGCCGGCCAGGTGAGCGCCCCCGTGGCGCTGCACGGCTGCAGCGAGCTCTATCTGCCGAAGGCGGGGGGCCAGCTGGGCGTGCTCACCGTGACGCACTTCGATCTGGACTGGCCGATGCGCACCGAGAGCGTCGGGGTCCTCTCGGCCGGGATGCAGGTCTACGCCTCGACGGATGCGCTCTACGTGGCCACGGGCCAGGCCTTCTGGAACGGCTGGAGCACGCCCGCGGCGCCCACGACGCAGCTCCACCGCTTCGTGCTGCGCGGCGAGCAGGGCGGAGGGCACGTGCGCTATCAGGGGAGCGGCGCGGTGCCGGGCTGGCTCCTGAACCAGTTCTCGCTGAGCGAGTACCAAGGTCACCTGCGCGTGGCCACGACCGAGGCGCAGTGGGCGGGCGCCGCCGGTCAGGGCGGCAACAGCGTCTTCGTGCTGCGCCCCGAGGCGAACCAGCTGAAGGTGGTCGGCTCCGTGCGCGGCCTCGCCCCCGGCGAGCGCATCTACGCCGCGCGCATGATGGGCGACAAGGGGTACGTGGTGACCTTCCGTCAGACGGACCCGCTCTACACGCTCGACCTCTCGAAGCCCGAGAGTCCGCGCGTGGTGGGCGAGCTGAAGGTGAACGGCTTCTCGAGCTACATCCACCCGCTCGACAAGGACCACCTGCTGACCATCGGACAGGACGCCGACGAGAACGGACGCGTGCGCGGCGTGCACCTGCAGATCTTCGACGTGAGCAACTTCAAGGAGCCGCGTCGCAGCCACCACCACCGCTTTCAGTTCGGCGGCGAGGGCTATTCGCACAGCACCTCGCAGAACGACCACCACGCCTTCACCTACGACGCGAAGCAGGGCGTGCTCGCCATCCCGCTCAGCTACTACAACTACCGGGACACGCAGCAGAGCTTCAACGGCCTCGCGCTCTTCAAGGTGGGCAAGCAGGCGGGCTTCGTGGAGCTCGGCCGGATCTCGCATCGGGACCTCGTCGAGACGCAGTACCAGAAGGTCTGCGAGCGAACGCGCTCCTGCTCCAGCCGTGCGCCCGCGTACATGGCCCACGCGGCGCCGATCCAGCGCAGCCTGCTCCTCGAGGACGTGCTCTTCACGCTGAGCGGCTACGGCCTGAAGGCCAACCGCCTCCAGCAGCCGGGACGGGCCCTCGCGGCCGTGACGTTCTTTCCGTAGGGCGCCGCTCGATAGGCCGCCCTTCGGACCGGGCGACTGGTCACACCCGCCACGCGCGCCTCGGAGCTACTGCCCAGCCAGGCCCCGCCGCCGGAATATCACGTCTAATATTAAATGGTTGCATAGGCGATGGAACGGCGTGGGGCCGTACCGGCTGGCATGGTACGTGCTCCATGGCCGCCACATGTTCCGCGTCCGCGTCCTCGTGCTCGTTGCGGGCTGGCTCGCCCTGGGGCCCGCCGCCGCGCTGGCCAAGCAGGCGTCCCCGGCGCCGCTCGTGGCGGGCAACGAGCGCTGGCAGTATCGCGTGGTGGGGGACGGGCCCGAGACGGTGGTGCTGATCCCGGCGTCTTTCGGGAACCACCGGCAGTGGGACACCATGCTTCCTCACCTGCAGAAGGAGCTGGGGCCCGCCTACCGGTTCGTGGTCCTCGACTACCCGGGGGTGGGACGATCGAAGGACCTGCGACCCCCCGTCTTCGAGGACGGGCTGGCGTA
The DNA here is from genome assembly GCA_020848905.1 of Deltaproteobacteria bacterium. Lineage (NCBI taxonomy): Bacteria > Pseudomonadati > Myxococcota > Myxococcia > Deltaproteobacteria bacterium. The sequence goes on along the minus strand of JADLHG010000028.1, from coordinate 34,320 downwards.
CGGCCGGCAGCAGGTCCTCGCGGTGCTCAAGGACCTCAAGGTCGGCCGAGCGCACCTCTTCGGCTACAGCCTCGGCGCGCTCGTCGCGCAGGAGGTCGCGGGTCGCCACCCGGAGCGGGTGAAGTCGGTCTTCATGCTCGGGGCGCCCTACTGCGACGAGGCGACGCTGCCCAAGGTGAACGCCGCGTACGAGCCGCTGGTGAAGGCCCTCGACCGCCTCAGGCCGCGGTGGAACGAGACCATCACCAAGGCGAACTTCCGGGAGGTGTTGACGGCGCTCGCCTTCGGGCAGCGCGACGGCGTGGAGCCTTCCGGGCTGCAGCGCCTGGCCGTGGGACTCGCGGCGCCGCTCATCGGGAAGCTCTTCTGGGGGTCGAAGATCTGGTCCATCGGGATGCTGGCCGAGGAGTACGTCAAGCGGCCGGAGCAGCTCCAGGCCAAGATCCGCCACTACCACGGCTCGCTCCGGCGCATCCCGCGAGACCTGCCCGTGGCCGTCGCCCGCGGGCAGTTCGACCAGCTCGTCAGCACGGAGATGACCCGGTCGCTCACCTCCGCCATCCCACAGGCGCGCGTCTTCCGCGTGCCGCTCGTGGATCACGTGGCCCCGTCGCTTTTGGGCTACGCCGGCCGCATGGTCGCCCGGCGCTACGTGGCCTGGCAGAAGGAACTCCGGAGCGCCGCACGTCCTTGAGACCCGCTTTACCTCTGCGCAGCCTCGCGGCATGCTGCGCGCCATGATCGAAGCGCTCAGCGACTACAAGGTGATCCTTCCCGTGGTGGTGGGCTGGGGCGACATGGACGCCTTCGCCCACGTGAACAACACCGTCTACTTCCGCTACTTCGAGCACGCGCGCATCGCCTACTTCGAGCGCGCCCTGGTCGTGCCCTCGAGCGAGGGGACCGCGCAGGCCACGGTCGCCGTCCCGACGGGCGTGGGGCCGATCCTGGCCTCGGCCTCGTGCCGGTTCAAGGCGCCGGTGCGCTACCCCGACCGCGTGCAGGTGGGGATCCGCGTCTCGGAGCTGGCCGACGACCGCTTCACCATGCGCTACGCCATCTACAGCGAGCGGCTCGCGCGGATCGCGGCCGAGGGGGACGGGGTGATCGTGGCCTTCGACTACGGCACGGGAAAGAAGGCGAGCGTGCCCGAGCTCTGGCGCGAGCGCATCGCGGAGCTCGAGGGCTGGCGGTGAACGCTTGTTCCTTTGCTGGCCGCGTGGTAGGGGTCCTGCAAATCTACCGCGAGGTGCTTTGTGACGCCTGAAATCCTGGTCGCCGAACTTCCGCTGAACGACGAGCTGATCCTTGCCGCCGTGGTGCAGAACCAGCAGCTCATCTGGCGGCTGCTCGACGCCGACGGCGAGGTCGTGGCCAACGTGGACTCGGTGAGCGCCCAGACGCTGGCCATGATCACGGCCGACATGGGTGACGAGGGCGGGGCAGGGGCCGAGGAGCCCCATCAACATTAGACGCTAAGGGGCGCTCCCGTCCCAGCAGGCGCCCAGATCCTTCCGTTCACCGAGGCTCCCGTCGAGGATCGGGGAGCAGACGGCAGTGCCCGTGCAGCCGCTCTTCGGGCCGGGGGCGCAGGCCGGCAGGCAGTTTCCTCCGCGGACGTTGCCGAAGCCGAACCAGATCGAGCCCGGCGTGTAGCCCGCGGGCGTGACGCAGACCAGCTTCGGGCCGCAATCGTCCATCCCGACGCAGGGGTCGTTCTCCTTCACGGTGCCCTTGGGCACGCAGTGGTTCGGCTGCGCGTGCACCTGCGGCGCGCACATCTTGGTGGCGTCGGTGCAGCTCTGCTTGAAGAGGTCGCAGGGCGGCGGCGGGGGCGGCGGGGGCGGCGGCGGCGTCACGACGCACACGCCCCAGTTCAGCGAGGCGCCGTCGCTGCCGAAGTCCAGCTTCCGGCAGTCGAAGCCCGTCGGGCAGGGCTTGCCCGTGCCGCAGAGCGTCCGGCAGGTGCCGACCATCTCCTTCGGATCGGAGCTGCTCACGACGCAGAGCAGGCCCTTGCTGCAGGCCTTGGGCACGTTGACGGGCGGCTCGATGCAGGGGTCGCCGAGCCTGCCCTGCCCCGCGGCGTAGCAGCCGCCGTCGGAGGCCGCGACACCCATGGGCCAGCAGCGGTCGGTCGGGGCCGCGCAGTTCTGCGCCAGGATGTCGCAGGGGCAGTTCTTCCCCTGGCAGCCGGAGGCCTTCTGACAGACCGGCTCGCGCATGCACTGCACGTCCGCGCAGTCGATCTTTCCGTCGCCGTTGTCGTCCTTATTATTGGTGCAGTTTTCGGCGGCCGGAGGCGGTGGCGGCGCGGGCGGCGTCGTCGGGGCGGGCGCCGGGGTCGGGTTCGAACCCGGCGTGGGGGTGCCGGCCGTGCCGGGGAGGACGCACAGCCCCTGAGGCCCGCAGAGCTCCGTCGGCGGGCAGTCGCGTTGGGACTGGCAGGCGGTCTGCGCGCGCGAGCTGTGGCTCGGATCGGGGCCTTCCCCGTGGCATCCCCCGAGGCCCAGGCCGATGAGCGCGGCGAGCGGTCCGACGGGGACCGACCACTTTCGAAGCGTTTGAATCTGCACGGCTCTCCTCCTCTTCAACAGCGTGTGGTAACAGCGACTGCGTTTGGCTTGCGGGGACTTGGATGCGAGGGGCCGGCCGGATCGAAAACTTTTTTTTCGATGGGACGCGGTCCGGGCACCTAACTCTCGAGGACGGACAAAGGGGTTTCGTGCGCGCGTTCTGCTTCGCAACGGTGCTCGGTGTGCTGCCGGGCTGCCCGGTCGGCCTGGCCACCGCGGCCGAGCCGCTGCGCGTCGGGCCGCTCGAGCTCACCCTCGACGCGAGGCTGCCCTTCTCGTCGGAGCAGCTCGCGACGGCGCTGGCGCTCCGGCTGACGGCGGCCGAGGGGCGGCGCATCGGTGTGCGCGTGCGAACACTCGGCGGCGCGGAGCTACGTCTCGAGTCTGCGCGCAAGGTGCGGCACCTGACGCTCTCCGAGACGGAGCCCGAGGCGGCGGCTCGTGAGACGGCCCTGGCGATCCTGGATCTGGTGCAGGGCGAGCTGCCGGTGCCTGCGATCCCCTTCCTCGACGCGCGGCCTCGACCTCGCGAAGGACCGGAGTCCCCCCCGACGAGGGGCGGGCCGCGACTCCTCCTCGCGCTCGGAGGGACGAGCGGGGTGGGCACGAACGCGGACCGGCCGCTCTTCGGGGTCGCGCTCGACGGAAGCCTGGTGCTCGTTCGGGGGCTGCGCGCCGTGCTCGGCGTGGGCCTCCGGCTTCAGCCGGCAACCGACGTGGCTGGAGGAAGCCTCGGTCTCCTCGGCGTGCCGCTACGCGCCGGGCTCGGCTGGCGCTTCGGGCGCGTGCCCCTCGAGCTGCGGGTCACGGCGCTCCTCGAGCCGCTCGTCGTGAGCGGGGAGGCGCAGGGCCGGAGCCTCGCTCGCACGGAGCTCCTCGGGGGCGTGGGGGCGGCGGCGCTCTACGCGCTGCGCCTCGTCGGTCCGCTCGCGGCGCTCTTCTTCGTCGGGGCCGACGTCTTCTTCTCGCGCGCGGCCTTTCAGGTGCGCGGGGTGGAGGGGCCGGCGAGCCAGCGCGTGGCCTTCGCGGGGGGCCTCGGCCTCGAGCTGGGCCTTGGAGCGCGGCGATGAATCTCGGTGTTCTCGCCCACCCGTGGCTGCAGCTCTCGCTCGGGCTCTTCGGCTCGCGGCCCGAGCGCGCGCGACCCGGCGCGGCGCGCGGGGCGGCACCCGGCGCGGGGCAGCTCGACCCGCTCATCGGACGCGCGGCCTCGGGAGATCGGCAGGCCTTCGACGAGCTCTTCCGTCGCCACGTGGACGAGGTGCACCTTCGGCTGACGCGGCTCATCGGACCCGACCCCGAGCGCGAGGACCTGGTGCAGGAGGTCTTCATCGCGGCCTACCGGGGGCTCGCGGACTTCCGAGGCGACGCGGCCTTTTCGACCTGGCTCTACCGCATCGTGGTGCACGCGGCCTACGGGCACCTGCGCAAGCGGCGACGCCGGCCGCTCGAGCTGGACGCGCTGCCGGAGCTCAGCCTGCCGGGGGAGAAGAGTCCCGAGGCGACGGCGGCCCGACAGGAGCTCGTGCGCGAGGGGCTCGGCCTGCTCGCGCGGCTGAAGCCGAAGAAGCGCATCGCCTTCGTGTTGCGCGAGGTCGAGGGGCTGTCGCTGCAAGAGATCGGCGAGCTGGTGGACGCGACGCCCGCCGCCGTCGGGCAGCGGGTCAAGCACGCGCACGTGGAGCTCCAGGCGATGCTCGAGCGGCAGGCCGCGAAGCAGCAGCGCGCGAAGCAGCAGCACGAGGGGCGGGCATGAGCACGCGACGCGAAGGCGCGGAGGAGACGCGCACGCCGCTCAGCCCCGAGCTGGAGCGCGTGCGACAGGCCGTGGAGCAGAGCAGCGCGCCCCTCGACGATCTGGGTCGCGCGCGGATCCACGCCAAGCTGGACGCCGCGCTGGACCGGCTCGAGACGAAGGCCCGCGCCCCGGGACGGCGCGACTTCGCGCGGTGGCCGTGGGTCGCGGCCGGGGTTGCGGCAGCGCTGCTCCTCGCGGGACTCGTGGGGCTGCTGCTCCGCCGCGGGGCGAGCCCGGTGCGCCGCGACGCGGTGCCGGCGGTAGCGCAGGGAAACGACGCCCAGCGTGCGCGCGGGTTGCGCCCGTACCTCTGGGCCGGCAGCGCGGCGAGCTGGGCGGTAGGGGAGCCGCGTCCTCTGTCGGCCTCGGATCGTCTGGTGGTGCCGGCCGGTGGCCTCGTGCGCGCGCGGCTCGAGGGCCGGGGGTGGGTGACGCTCGTCGGGCCGGGGACGCTGGCGCTCCGTCGCCCCGAAGGAGCCACGCTCGAGCTCGAGCTCTCCGCGGGGTTGCTCCTGCTCGAGGTGACGCGCCGCCCGGCGGAGCGGGTGCGGGTGGTGGGCGGTGGGCTGCGGGCGGAGGTGGTCGGCACGCGCTTCGCCGTGGATCTGCGAGGACGCGCGGCGGCGGTCGCGGTGGCGCGCGGCGCGGTGCAGGTGACGTCGGCTCGGGAGCGGACGCTCCTGCGCGCGGGAGAGCGCGTGTCACGCGGCACGCCGGGCCCTCGGCCGCTCGACGCGGAGCTCGCGGCGCTCCTCGCGGAGCACGGGCGCGCGGGGCCGCCTCCGACCGAGGAGCTGGGTACGCTCGCGCTCACGGGAACGCCCGCCGACGGACGGGTGCGGGTGGGCGGGGTCGTGCTGGGGCCCTCGCCCCTCGTGGCGGAGCTGCCCGCGGGGACGGCCGAGCTCTCGGTGGAGGCGGACGGGCACGCCGCGACCGCGCTGACCGTGGAGCTCGAGCGGGGGCGCGTGACGCGGCTCGGTTATGCGCTGACGCGGCTCGCGCAACGTGATGGTGGTGGCGCGGCGGATGCGGAGCCGCGACGACAAACGGGGCAGCGTGCTCGGGGCCGAACGGCGATGGAACGGCGCGGGACCGCCGACGGTGGTGCGTCCGGACGGCTCGACGCGGCGACGCGCGAGACGCCGCCGCGCGGCGCGGTGGATGCGGCCCCCCCGCGGCCCTCCGCTGCCGCGCTCTACGCGCAAGGAGAGGCCGCCCTGCGGCGCGGGGATCGCGCGCGCGGAGAGGCGCTGCTTGCGTCGGTGGTGAAGGACTTCCCCGAGCATCGGCTCGCGGCGGCGGCGCTCCTCGAGCTCGCGCGGCTGGCTCGCGAGCGGGGGCAAAGCGCCTCCGCGCGCCGTTACCTCGGCGAGCTCCTCGCGCGGAGGGACGCCGTGCTCTGGCGCGAGTCCGCGCATCTGCAGCTCTGTCGGCTGGAGGTGGAGGCTCGGCGTCGCCCCGAGGCCGAGCGCTGCTTGACGGACTTTCGCGGGCGCTATCCGCGCTCGCCGCACGACGAGGACGCGCTCCTCGCGCTCGCCCGCCTCGCCGAGGCGCGGGGCGGCTGTCCGGCCGCTCGTCCGTGGTTCGAGGAGTATCTGCGCCGCTATCCCACGGGGCGGTTCGCCGCCGAGGTCGCGCGACGGCTCGGAGGGTGCCGCTGATGCGCGCGCGGGGACTCCTTCGCCCTGCCGTTCCTTTCGTGGCCGGCGCCGTCCTCGTCGCCCTCGCCGGCTGCGCGACCCAAGTCGTGGAGCTCTGGCCCGACGGCGGGGCGGTTTCCGACGGTGCAGTGGCGCGGGATGGAGCCCGTGACTCCTTGCGGCGCGACACGCTCGCCCGCAGGGACGGGGCGGCGCGCAAGGATCGCGGTGCAGACCAGCGCGCCCCCGATCAGGGAAGCGCGTGCGTCTGCCGCTACGCCCGCTGCCGCTCGGCGCTCGAGTGCGAGACGAACATCGGCCCGGGCAGCGTCTGCCAGGGAGTCGTCTGTTCGGGCGCTGCCGGGAGCTGTCGCGCCCCCGGCGATTGCGGCTCGGACCCCGCCTGGGTCTGCACGACCTCGGCCGCGAGCACCACCCCCTGCCCTTGACCCTCGGCGGGAGGGGCTGCTATGGAGGGCCCCATGCGCAAACGAACCACGATGATCCTGGGGTGTGCGGCTCTGCTTCTGGCCTGCAGCAAGGTGCAGCCGCAGGAGCCGCCGAAGACGGTCGACACGCCGAAGGGCACGCCCGCGGGGAAGCCCGCCGAGACGCCCAAAGGGGGTGAAGCCAAGGTCGCCGAGGAGAAGAAGGCCGCCGACCCGGCGCCGGCGGACCCCAAGGCCATTCCCGCCCCGTCCGACGTCGCGGCGCCCCCTGCCGACGCGAAGAAGGAAGCCTCGGGTCTGGCCTCCAAGGTGCTGACGAAGGGCACCGGCAAGAAGCGCCCCGTGGCCGACGACACGGTGAAGGTCCACTACACGGGCTGGACCACCGATGGAAAGATGTTCGACAGCTCCGTGACGCGCGGCGAGCCGGCGCGCTTTCCGCTGAACCGCGTGATCAAGGGCTGGACCGAGGGCGTGCAGCTCATGGTGATCGGCGAGAAGCGGCGCCTGTGGATCCCCGAGAAGCTGGCCTACCAGGGGCGGCCGGGAGCGCCCGCCGGGATGCTGGTCTTCGACGTGGAGCTGCTCGAGATCACCGAGGGCCCGAAGGCCCCCGAGGACGTGGCCAAGCCGCCGAAGAGCGCGAAGACCACCGCGTCCGGCCTCGCCTCGAAGGTGCTGACCAAGGGCACCGGCAAGAAGCACCCGGCCGCCACGAACACGGTGGTGGTGCACTACTCCGGGTGGACCACCGACGGGAAGATGTTCGACAGCTCCGTCGTGCGCGGGCAGCCCGCCACCTTCCCGCTCAACGGCGTCATCGCCGGCTGGACCGAGGGTGTGCAGCTCATGGTGGTGGGCGAGAAGCGGCGCTTCTGGATCCCCGAGAAGCTGGCCTACCAGGGGCGGCCGGGGGCGCCCGCCGGGATGCTGGTCTTCGACGTGGAGCTCATCGACATCAAGGAGTGAACGTGAGGCGGGTCGGCGCGGCGGTCGGCGAGGTGTGGGCGAGAGCACCGATCACAGCCTCCGCACGCCTCGGAGCTGCGCTACTCCCCGTCGTCGTCCTTTCCGCCCTCCTCGTCGGGTGCAAGACCTCGTGTCCCTCCGGTGATCGCGCCGGCGCCGTTCGCGCTTCCGCGGGGCGTGCTCTCGGGGGGCCGCGACCCGCGGAGCTGCGCGTTCCCCGGCGCTACGACGCCGCGCGGCCATGGCCGCTCCTCGTGCTCCTGCACGGCTACGGCGGCGATGGCGCCTCGCAGCTCGAGGCGCTCGGTTTCTCGTACCTCGTGGACGAGGTCGGCGTGCTGCTCCTCGCCCCCGATGGCACCCTGGACAGCGTGGGGCACAGGTTCTGGAACGCGAGCGACGCCTGCTGCAACTTCGACCGCAAGGGAGTGGACGACGTGGCCTACCTCGCCGGGCTCGTCGAGGAGACGGCGCGCCGTTACCGCGTGGATCGCGCGCGCGTCTACGCCGTGGGCTTTTCGAACGGCGGTTTCATGGCCCACCGCCTGGCCTGCGAACGCTCCGCTCTCTTCTCGGGAATCGTGAGCCTCGCGGGGGCCGCGCCGCCGGCGAGGACGCGCTGCGCTCCGTCCGAGCCCGTCGGGGTCCTGCAGATCCACGGGCTGGCCGACGAGATCGTGCGCTACGCGGGGGGGCGCGATCTCCTGTCCCGTGGAGGCCCGAGCTACCCGGGCGCGCGCGCCAGCATCGCGCGCTGGGCCGAGCTCGACGGATGCGAGAAGGGGGCGCCGACCGTCGGAGCGCGCTTCGATCTGGACCACTTCATCCCCGGCGCGGAGACCGTGCCCGAGCGGCACCGCGCCTGTCGCGGCGGCACGGGCGTGGAGCTCTGGTCGATGCACGGCGGCGGCCACAGCGTGGGCGGGGGCGAGGCCTTCGCGCGCCAGGTCTACGACTGGCTCGAGGCGCATCGACGGAAGTGACCGCGAAGCGCGCGGCTCAGGCGGCCGAGCGCGGCGGGCTCAGGTAAAGCACGCTCACCCGGCCGGAGCGGACGCGCGCGAGGAGCAGGCCCACGAGAGTCGGCCCCGCCGTCGTGGGCGGCCGGACGACGAGTCGGCGACGCAGGTGCGCCGCGAGGTGCTGGATGAGCTCGCGGGGGTCGAGCGCCCCGGCGGGAGCACCGAAGAGCTGGCGGTAGCGCTGCCTGAGCACCTCGACCGGGGCCTGATCGAGCGAAAAGAGCTCCTCCACCACCCAAGGTTGCCGTGCCCCCCGCTTCTCCCCGCGCCGCGCCATGCGGGGAGGGGAGAATGCAAGGTCGAGGCCCGCGGCCAAGGGGCCCCCCGTCGAGCGCCAACGCGCCGGGACCGCTCCAGATCGCGCGCGCGGCTGCTCCACGCGGCCGCGGCCCAACGGCCGCTGCATGTGGGATCGATCCCACGGCCCCTGTGGAGCGCATTCCACAGGAGCGTAACGGCCCCTGCCCGACGGCGTACGCCTTTAGCGATGTGGCGCAGTGTATGGAAGGGCAGGTTCTTGCCGCTCGGGTTGCCGCTGGCGGCCGCGGTGGGTTGTGCCGAACCGCAGTCGAGGCCGTCCCCTCGGTCCACGTCGCCGCAAGGAGACTCCATGAAGACGATCTCGAACGCGCCGCCCAGCCTCGCTCGCTCGGAGGCCGAGTGGCGAAAGGCGCTCACGCCGGAGCAGTACCGCGTGCTGCGCGAAAAGGGCACGGAGCGCCCGTTCAGCGGCGAGCTCCTCGACCAGCACGGCAAGGGGGTCTACCGCTGTGCGGGCTGCGGGCAGGATCTGTTCCGCTCCGACACCAAGTTCGACTCGGGCAGCGGCTGGCCCAGCTTCTATGCTCCGCTCGGTTCCTCGGCGGTCGTAGCGCACCCCGACTTCTCGCACGGGATGCGGCGCGTCGAGGTCGTGTGTGGCCGGTGTGGCGGCCACCTGGGGCATGTTTTCGACGACGGGCCTAGACCCACGGGCCTTCGATACTGTATCAACTCGGTGTCCCTGCGCTTCGAACGGCGCGACGAGTAGGCCCCGATGCGGCTCACCGAGCTCACCGTTGCCGACGTGATGTCGGCCGACCCCATCACCATCGAGGAGGACGCGACCGTCGGTCAGGCCGACCTGGAGATGCGCGGGGGGGACATCCGGCACCTGCCGGTCCGCGACCGCCACGACCGGCTGGTCGGCATGCTCTCCAATCGGGACCTGCTCCGCGCGCTCGGCCGCGGCGCCGGCGGGACGCTGCGCGTCGGGGACGTGATGAGCGCCGAGGTGCGGACGGTGCGGCCCGAGAGCCGGGCGTGCGAGGCGACCCTCCTGCTCCTCGATCACAAGATCGGCGCGCTGCCCGTGGTGGACGATCGCGGACGTCTCGTGGGGCTCGTGACCGAGACCGACTTCGTGCGGCTAGTGCACCGCCTCCTCGGAGGCGATCAGCTGTCGGCCGACGAGGATTAGGCGTCCACCTCCGGTTCTTCTTCGTACGAAACACCGACGATGGTGTAGCTGGCGGCCCCCTTCGGCCGCTGCACGCGGACCTCGTCTCCCTCGCGCTTGCCGAGCAGGGCCTTCGCGAGCGGCGACTCGACGCTGATCCGCGAGGCCTTCACGTCGAACTCGTCGGGACCTACAAGCCGGTAGCGGAGCGCCTCTCCGTCGTCGTCCTCGAGCTCGACCCATGCGCCGAAGTAGACGCGGTCGCGCTGCGCCGGGGGCTCGCGCACGACGGTCAGGCGGTCGAGCAGCTTCGAGAGGAAGCGCATGCGCCGGTCGATCTCCCGCAGCCGGCGCTTGCCGTAGATGTACTCGGCGTTCTCCGAGCGATCGCCGAGCGCGGCGGCCTCGGAGACCTCGTGCGTGACGCGCGGACGCTCCACCTTCCAGAGGTGCATGAGCTCCTCCTTGAGGCGCATGAAGCCCGTGGGGGTGATGCAGCGGGAGGCGGTCGCGTCTGTGGCGGGCGGCGGCGTCTTGGGCGGCAGTGTCTTGGGCGGCGGCCTCTTCGGCGGCGTCATGCGGGGCGGGCCCGTCGGTCGCGGGCCCTCTGCACCATGGTCCGGAACAGCCGGCGCAGCTGCGCGCGCGTCTCCTCGGACTCGCCGAGCGCGACCAGCGCCTCCGCGGCGGCCTCCAGCGTCGAGAGGTAGTCCTTGCGCGGGGCCTTGCGCAGCGTGCCGTAGATCGTCGGTTCCGTCGGGCGCAAGAGCAGGCGCGGGAGCTTGAGCAGCCAGGCGTTTCGCCACCAGAGGGTCTTGGCCTGGCTCCAGCTTCCGTCGAGCAGCACGATCCCGTCCAGCTGGGAAGGGCGCAGCGCCCGCCCCTTGTGGTCCATGACCTTCGTCGGCGCCTCGGTCTGCGCCGTGCGCTGGGCCTCCGAAAGGCCGTAGGGGAAGACCGTGGCCCAGCGGCGCGGGTCCGCCTCCCGGCCGAGCGCCTCGGCGAGACCCGGCCAGGAGAGCCCGACCACGACGCGGGCCTTGGGCAGGCTCTGCGCGACGAGCTGCGCCGAGCCGAGCTCGAGGTCTTGCTCGCGCGGGTGTTGCAGGATCAGCACCTCCAGCCGGGTGGGAAGGGGGACGATGCGGTCGCAGACGCAGATCTCGGGCGGGCGTCGGCACTTCGGACAGGGTTCGAGGGCGAGCATGGGCCCATCTTGACGGGGTACGCCTTCCCGATCAATGAAAGCCCCGTCGGCGCCGCCGGAAAGCCGGCCGGCGCCCCCCGAGGAACTTATCGGGTCCCTCGAGTTGCGTTATGGTGGTGCCCGTATGCCGTCGTTGCCGTACGCAGGTGAAACCGCAGGCCTGGTGACCGCCCTGGTGTGGACCGCCTCGGCGTTCCAGTGGTCCGTGGTGGGTCAGCGGGCCACGGCCGGCGCGATCAACATCTTCCGCACGGTGGTGGCCTTCGCCGTCATCTCCCTCGCCGTCGCCGCGTGGACCGGGCAGCTCTGGCCCTCGCAGCTCGCGGGGCGGGACCAGGCGCTCCTGCTCCTCTCCGGGGTGGTGGGTCTCGCGCTCGGAGACGCCTTCTACTTCCTCTCGCTGCTGACGGTGGGACCGCGGCGCTCGCTCGTGCTCTGCCTCGCAGCGGCGCCCATGACCGCGCTGCTGGGTCTTCCGGCCCTCGGGGAGCGGCTGGCCTGGAGCGGCTGGGTCGGAACGCTGGCCACGATGGTCGGGATCGCCCTCGTGCAGTTCGAGCAGGGCGAGCGCGAGACGGTGGCCGGGTTGACTCCGCGGCGCCTCTGGGTGGGCACCGCGGCGGGCTTGCTCGCGGCCGTGGCGCAGGCCATCTCGTCGGTCCTCACCAAGCGCGTCCTCGTGCGCGGGGTGAGCCCGCTCCAGGTGACGCAGGTCCGCCTCGGGGCCGCCTCCCTGAGCCTCCTCGCCGTGGCCGCGGCGCTCGGCAAGCTCACCACCTGGAGCCGTCCCTTCGCCGAGCGGCGCGTGCTCGGCCACGCGCTGTCGGCAGTGCTCCTCGGCGCGGTGATCGGGCTCGTGCTCATGACCTACAGCCAGGGGCTCATCCCGGTGGGGTTGTCGAACGCCCTCACCAGCACCTCGCCCCTCTTCGCGCTTCCCGTGGCGGCGCTCGTGCGCGGGGATCGCATCACCCCGCGCGCGCTCGCGGGCACGGCCCTGGCCTTCGCCGGCGTGGCCCTCATCTTCCTCAAGTAGGGCCCGTAGTCGGCGCCGCGCGAGCGGTGCTATGCTGGAGCCACCGAAAAAGGAGGCTTCGCATGGGACGGCGCACGTCGGTCCGGTATCTCTCGATCGTCTCGGCGGCGATGCTCGCCCACGCCGGCTGCGGCTCGAGCGGGCCCATCGTGGACCCGAACGGCGCCGACACGGCCGACTACACCGGGGACGGCACCGTCAACGTCGTGCTGGCCGACGGCTCGGGCTTCGTCGTGACCGGGACGCTCGGCTCGGGCTGCGTGGACGTGGGCGGGCAGTGCCTGGACATCCCGACGATCAAGCAGCAGCAGTGCGGCGACCCGAACGCCCAGGCCGACATCGTGGTGGTGCAGGGCAAGGTGGTGAAGGTGATCTGCTACCCGCCCAAGTCGAGCGGCGTGAGCATCGAGCAGGTGGGCGTCGCGGGGAGCGGTGGGACCGAGATCCCGCAGAACAAGGGTCACGTGGTGATCACCTTCGGGGACGCCACGGACGGCAAGCCCATCCAGGGCAACGTCCGGCTGGACGGGGAGAAGGTCACGCTCTTCGGAAACGGCATCGACAAGACGATCCTCGACGGGAACCTGAACCTCGCCTCGAACGGGTCCCATACGCGCGGGCTCACCGTGAAGGGGAACGTGACCTTCGAGAAGAACTCGAACAACTCGACCCTGGCCTTCTGCAAGGTCACCGGAGACCTGATCGTCGAGTCGAACGACGTCTCGGTGATCGCGTGTCAGGTCTTCGGCAACGTGGTGGTGCGCGGGAACGGCGTGACGTTGATCGACGTGGGGGTTGGCGGCCAGCTGAAGGTGGAGGGCAACGGCCCGACCTGCTCGGGGCTCTACGCCTTCAAGGACGGCAGCGGCGACGGGGTCGTGCAGCCTTCGGAGCGCGGGGCGCCGCTTTCTTGTGGGGGCGGCAAGCCCAAGTAGGTCCGGTCGCGGCCGCCGCCTATTTCGCCACGCACCAGTACTTGCCCGACTTCTCGTCCTTGGCGCACTTCTGGGTGGCTCCGCAGCTGTTCGCGTCGGCGGGGTCGCAGTCCTTCTTGCAGAGGCCCGTGGTGAGCTGCCCCGCGAAGGCCTTGAGCTCCGCGCAGTGCTGCCCCTGGACGCAGTCCTGCTTGCCCGTGTCGCACCACTTGGCGCAGGTGCCGGGGGGGGCGTCTCCCGCGCAGCCGAAGCCCGGCGCGCACTCGGTGGTGGTGTTGCAGTTCGCCCCCTCTTGCACCGTCCCCACCGGACAGACGCACGCGACGCCCACGTTCTTCACCACGTAGCACGTCCCTTGCGCGCAGCCCGTCCCGGCCACGGGGTCGCAGGTCGCGGGCGTACCGGCGGCCGAGCAGCCGCCGCCCTGGTCCGGCCCGGGCCCTCCCAGGTCTTGCCGCCCCGGCGGAGGCTTGCGGAAGTCGCTCAGCACCGCGCCGTCCCGTCGCTTCGCCGGCCCCTCGCCCGGACATCCCGCTAGCAGCCAAACGCACCCGATGATCATCGCAAGCTTTCGCCTCACGCGAGCCTCCTCCGCAGAGCTCTGATCCTATCACGCGCTCGAAAAGGCGGACCAGGCGCGGGACGGTGGGGCGCGACCGGGGACCGTCGGTTAGGGGTGCGGGGGGAGCTGGCTGGCGACGGGAGGCGGGCGAGAGCGCGAGTGGCGGTGGGCGCACGCGGAGGGCCGGGCCGGATCGGTGCGGCGGGCAAGGGGTGTTTGTGTTGGTTGTGTTGTTGTTCGTGCAAGGACATCGCTGACATCAGACCAGCGCTTTGCTAGTATTGGCCCTAGTCATGATGGCACGCAAACGCAAATCCTCCTCGGGCGGTGACCGGACCTCGGGCACCCGTCTGCCGGCGGGTTCTGCGAAGCAGCTTCCGTTGCCACTGCGGGAGGCGACGGGCTGGGGCGGGAAGCGGAGGGGTGCGGGGCGGAAGAAACAGCCCGGCAGCGGCCTGCCCCATCGGATGCGGCCTTTGCTCGCGAGCCGTTTTCCGGTGCACGTGACGATGAAGGTCGTGTCAGACCTCCCGAACCTGCGCGCCAAGCCGCAGCTCCGGGTGATCGAGGGCGCATTTCGGGCGGCGCTCGGTCGCCACGGGCTCAATCTCGCGCACTATTCGATCCAGAGGAACCACCTGCACCTCATCACCGAGGCCAAAGACCGGGACGTCCTGATGAAGGGGCTGAGGGGCCTGGCGATTCGCCTCGCCCGGCGACTCAACGACCGCCTCGGGCGGCACGGGCGGGTCTTCGCCGACCGCTACCACCAGCGCATCTTGAAAACGCCCAGCGAGACGAAGCATGCCCTCAGCTATGTGCTCCAAAACCGGCGGAAGCACTGCGTGCAGCGCGGCAAGTGGGTGCCCCGGCGTGAGCTCGATCCGTGCTCCTCGGCGCTCTATCTCGTGGACGGCTGGAAGGACGTCGCGCCGGTGCCGCCCTCGGGAGAGCCCACGGTCGGCGAGCCACGAACCTGGCTCCTGCACACGGGGTGGAAGCTGCGAGGAAAGCTGCGTACCGACGACGTTCCAGGACACTGAGCTTCGAGAGGCGGCCCCCTACCGTCCATCCCGCGGCACGACGAGGATGCGGACGGGCTGCCCGAGTCCTCGGTCGTAGCCCTCGAAGGCCAGAGTGCCGTGGGGGCTCGGCACCTGCTGCGTGAGGTGCACGCGATCCACGAACACGCGGAGCGCGGCGTCGGGAGCCGGCGGCAGAGCGGTGCGAATCGTATTGCCCGACCGAGGCTCGTCCACCTCGGGGCTCCGTCGCCCGCGGCGCGCGCCGCCGACGGCCTGTCCGCGCGATTTGCGCTGCGGCTGGCGGCTCGGGCGGACCGCGTAGCGCAGGGTGCCGTCCGTTTCCTCGCCGGTGATGACCACGTCCACGACCTTGCTGGCGACGAGGTCCTCGGCCAGGTAGCGGGGCCGTCCCGCCACCGCGGGGAGGCGTTCCATCAGGTAGTACCGTTCGTCGAGCACGTAGCCGGGTCCAGGTCCGGAGAGCACATTCGGATGCATGGGCCGTCCTCCTTCCTTGCTTTGGGTTCGGCGAACGGATCTATGGTACCCGGAAGAGGTATGGTCCGACCAGGGGAAAGGTGAGGGAGTGTGGGAGAGCTGCCCGCAGCCTCGGACACGAGGTCGCGAGCGCCGGCCGGGAGCTCAGCGGCGGAAGATCAATAGCAGGCGTCGTAGCAGGTGCAGCCCTTCCCGTTCCCGCAGGTCACCTTGCCCGGCGAGCAGCAGGTGTAGCCGACGGTGGCCGGGGCATAGCACGGCTGGAGATTGCACCCTGGCGGCAGAGCGCAGGTGTTGTCCGTGCCGCAGACGTAGGGCGTGCTGCAGCTCCCGCAGAGGAGCGTTCCGCTACAGCCGTCCGCGATCGTGCCGCAGGTCTTGCCCTGCGCCGCGCAGGTAGTGGGCTTGCAGGTTCCCCCCGTGGCGGGAGGCAGCGGGCCGTCCTTGAGCAGCCCGTAGAGCGCGTACTCCACCTCGCGATAGGAGCCGTTCGCGTCCGCCGCGCCCTTGTATTTGGAGCGCCCGGTCACGTAGTCGCGGGTCACGCGCAGGGTCATGCCCACCGGGTTACCGTCGGTCTTGGTCGTGTCGTAGAGCGTGACGCTCGCCGGATACGCGGTGTTCGAGTAGCCCGAGCCCGAGGGGTTCGGCAGGCTGCAGCTCTTGCCCCCCGAGAGCCCCGAGACCGCGCTGCTGAAGGCGTCGCAGGCCGCGTTGCCGGTCGGGACGTTCGCGCAGCTCACCGTGCCCGTGGCGGCCGACTGGAGCTGCAGATCGATGCGGCCGCCCGTCGCGACCACGAAGGCCAGCTTCCCCGTGGCGGGCGAGAAGCTCGACGAGACGAACTGGAAGCAGGACTTCTGCGGGCTCCAGCCGGGACCGGGGATCCAGAGCTCGTGGGTCATGTACGCGAAGGTCGCGCCCGCCGGGTAGGCCCACTCGGAGCAGCCGGTGGTGGTGTTGCACTGCCGCGCGCGCTGCCGGATCTCGAAGGGACCGAGCGCCGCCGAGGTGCTGCCGGGGGCGAAGTAGGCCTTGGCCTCGGCGAGCGTGATCGGCGCACCGGCCGCCAGGCCCTCGTCGAAGAAGGAGAGGGGCTTCGGCGGGGCGGCCTTGCACGCGCCGGCCGCGCAGCCGTTCGGGCACGTGGTCTTCTGCGTCTTCTCGACGCAGGTCCCGGTGGCGGGGTCGCAGCTCGAGGCGGTCACGGTGACGAGGCTCGCGCCGTCACAGCTCGGGGCGCTCGGCGTGCAGGTGACGCCCGCGCACTTGTTCACCGGTCCGCCCTTGCAGGCCGCGCCCACGTCCGCGCAGCAGTCGCCGTACTTGGCGCACCCCTCGTCGCACCAGCAGCCGGCCGGGTTCTTCTTGCCGCACAGGCCCACGCACGAGGCCGGCTTCGCGTCGCAGAACTGGCTCTTGTCCGCGCAGCAGTCGCCGTACTTCTCGCAGCCCGCGTCGCACCAGCAGCCCGCGCGCGCCTGCTTGCCGCAGATCCCGGCGCACGAGTTTCCGCCGTCGGCCTTGCCTTCGCCGCGCGGGAGGAGCTGTCCGCGTCCGGGGGGGACGGGCGTCTCCGTCACGGACGATTCGCCGGGCTCGCAGCCGACGAGGACGAGCCCGACGAGCAAGGTGGCCCAGGGCAGAAGAGGGCGTCGAAGGCGCATGCGGTGCTCCTTGTAGGGGTGCTTTCGCCGTCCATACGGAGGTGGGTGGAGATCCTTCCCCTCGTGGAGCTCCTTCCCCTTGGCAACTCGAGTTATCCCGGGGCAAGCTTGCGCCCGCCATGGACGAGCCGAAGCGACTGGCCGAGCACCCGCCTTCGGGCGGTCCGAAGATTCTGGCCGAGCACAATCCGCGTGCGGAGCTGCAGGCGCAGGGCGACCGCGAGCTCGCCGAGCGCATCCTGTCCGACTTCGCCGTGCGCCAGGTGATCGAGCGCTTCGAGAAGCTCGCCAAGGAGCTGAGCGCCCGTCGCCACCTCCTCGGTACGGCGGTGCGTCTCACGCCGGAGATGGCCCCGGACATCCACGCCATCGTGGACGGGTGCCGCGTGGCGCTCGGGTTCGAAGAGCCGCTCGAGACCTACGTCTATCCCGAGGTGCAGTTCAACGCGGCGGCGGTGCGCCCCGAGCGCGGTCGCTTCTTCGTCATCCTCTCGGCGGGCCTGCTCGAGGCCTTCGAGGCCGACGAGCTGCGCTTCGTGGTGGGCCACGAGCTCGGCCACCACCTGTTTCAGCACCACCGCATCCCCGTCCCTCCGCTGCTGGCGGAGCTGGGCCGCAACGATCCGGGCTTCGCGCTGCGCCTCTTCGCCTGGCAGCGCTACGCCGAGATCTCCTCGGACCGGGCGGGCCTCTTCTGCGCGGGGCGACTCGAGCCCGCCGCGCACGCGCTCTTCAAGCTGGCCTCGGGGCTGCGCGGGGCGCGCGTGAAGGTGCGCATCGACCAGTTCCTGGCCCAGGTCGGAGATCTGCGGGAGGAGTCCGAGCGCGTGGCCAAGGCCGACGAGCCGATTCGCAGTGATTGGTTTGCGAGTCACCCCTTCAGCCCGCTGCGCCTCCGGGCGGCGGAGCTCTTCTCCCGCTCGGAGCTGATGGTCGCGCGGGGGACGCCGCGCCAGGCGCTCGAGGAAGAGGTGGAGGAGCTCATCGGCCTCATGGACCCGAGCTACCTGCAGGAGCACTCCGAGGCGGCCGAGGCGATGCGTCGGTTGCTCCTCGCGGGGGGCGTCCTCGTGGCCACGGCCAACGGCGGGATCGAGACCAAGGCCATCGAGGCGCTCGAGCAGCTTCTCGGGGCCGGAGCCCTTCCCGCGCGACTCAGTCCGGCGGCGCTGCGCGAGGATCTGCCCCGGCGCATCGCCGCGGTGAAGGAGCTCGTGGCCCCGCTGCGTCGAGCGCAGGTCATTCGCGACCTGTGCCTCATCGCGCGCGCCGACGGCCGCGTGGACCCCGCCGAGCTCGAGGTCCTCTACACCCTCGCCGACGCCACGGGAGTGGACCGGCACATCGTGGCCTGCACCGTGTCCGGGGCCCTCGCGGAGGAGGAGTCGGCGCGGGGGGGCGTCTCCGCGGCGGGAGGGGCGTTGAACCTCGACGAGACGGGGGAGCCTACGGAATGACGATCACTCGGATGCGGTGGTTGTAGCTGTCGGCCACGAAGACGCGGCCGGCCGCCGTGGCGAGGCTGAAGGGGGTCCAGAAGCGCGCGTTCTCCCCTGGCCCGTCGGCGAAGCTTCCGCTGCCGTTGCCGGCCAGGGTGGTGACCTTGCCGTTCGCGATCATGCGGATGGCGTGGTTCTTCCGGTCGGCCACGTAGACGCGGCCGGCGGAGTCCACGGCTACGGCGCTCGGTTCGCTGAACTGCGCGGCGCTCGGGGTTCCGTCGAGGAAGCCGGGAATGCCGGTGCCGGCGAAGGTGCTCACCTGACCGCCCTCGATGAGCCGGACCCGGTTGTTGTTCGTGTCCGCTACGTAGACCTTGTCGCCGCTCGGCGTGACGGCCACGCCGTAGGGATAGCTGAAGCGGGCCGAGGCCGCCGGTCCGTCGGTGGAACCGAGCGTCCCGTCTCCGGCCAGGGTTCGTACCTGGTCCTTCTCGATCACGCGGATGCGCATGGAGAAGGCGTCGGCCACGTAGACCCGGCCCTGGTCGTCCACGGCCACGCCGTGGGGGCCACGGAAGCGGGCGCTCAGGCGCGGTCCGTCGAGGAATTCGTTGTCTCCGGTGCCCGCGAAGGTCGTCACCTGGCCGTTCTCGATCAGGCGGATCCGCCGGTCGTCCACGTCCCCGACGTAGACCTTGCCCTTGCCGTCCCCGGCCACGCCGTAGGGCTTCGAGAAGCGCGCCGAGGCAGCCGGTCCGTCGAGAAAGGCTTGCGTGCCGTCTCCGGCCAGGGTGGAGACCTGCCCGTTTTGGATCAGTCGGACGCGTCGGTTGAAGGTGTCGGCCACGAAGACCTTGCCGCCCGCTTCGGCGCCGACCCCCATCGGCAGGAAGAACTTCGCCTGACCTGCGGGGCCGTCGGCGTGCGCTTCGTTGCCGGTCCCCGCGAGCGTGGCGACGCAGGCCGGGCCCTCGAAGGTGGTCCAGTTGGTCACGCTACGGGCCGGCTCGCAGCGACGGCAGGCGTTCCGCGTGTCCGTGGCGTTCGCGGCGTAGCACGCGCCCGCAATGAGGCACTGGTTCGCCTGCACGCTGTTCGAACAGCCCCCCGTGCCGTCGCACTGGTCGCTCGTGCAGCCCAGGCTGTCGTCGCACGAGTAGGTCGTGCCCTTGCACACACCCGCCACGCACTTGTCGGTGTGCGTGCAGGCCTGGCCATCGTTGCAGGCCTTGCCCTCGTCCGGGCTCCAGTTCGAGCCGGTCACCGCGGGGTCGCACTTCTGACACGGGTTCTGCGGGTTCGGGGCGCCCCGCGCGATGCACGCCTGTCCCATCACGCAGAAGTTTCCGCTCACGATGTGATTGCAGCCTTCCACCCCGCAGAGGTCCGTGGTGCACGGCAGGCCGTCGTCACATTGTGCGTTCGTCGTGCAGCGTACGCCGTCCCCGGAGGCGCCGCCGTCGGTTCCCGATCCCGAGGAGGAACATCCGCCGAGGAGGAGCGAGCTGAGCAGAGCGACAGGTGCGAGTCGTGTCATGGCGGTCCTCGTTACGGTGCAACGGGGAAGACGACGCGGATGCGGCTGTTTCCCTGGTCCGAGAGCACCAGGAAGCCCGTCTTCGGGTCCAGGGCGACCGCCCGTGGCGAGCTGAAGCTGGCTTGCGTGCCCTGCGCCTCGACGAAGGCGGCGTTCCCGTTGCCCGCCAGCGTCGTGACCTGACCGGCCTTGATCATCCGGACGCGGTGGTTCTCCACGTCCCCGACGTAGACTGCGCCCCCTGGGCCGACCGCCACGCTCGACGGGAGCTTGAAGCGGGCCACCGAGGCCACGCCGTCCTGGAAGTCGCCCTCGTAGCCGCCCTTGCCATCGGAGGGAGCGGTGCCGGCCAGCGTCGTCACGGCTCCGTTCTCGATCACGCGAATGCGGTGCGTGCCCGTATCGGCCACCAGCACCTTGGTACCGTCCACGGCCACGCCCAGCGGCGCATAGAACTTGGCCGTCGCCGCGCTGCCGTCCAGCCACCCGATTGTCCCGTCCCCGGCCAGGGTCGATACCTGCCCACCCTGGACGGCCCGGATCCGGTTGCCGTAGGTGTCGGCCACGATGACCGTGCCGTCGCCTCTCACGGCGAGGCCCGTGGGATACATGAACTGCGCTGACGCGGCCGGCCCATCCTTCCAGCCCTCGCGGCCGTCCCCGGCCAGCGTGGAGACCTGCCCCCTGTCGATCACGCGAATGCGCTGGCCGAGATGCTCCGCCACGTACACCTTGCCCGCAGCATCCACGGCCACTCCTCGGGGCGAGTTGAACTGTGCGGTGGCAGCCGGCCCGTCCGCGTAGCCCGGCTCGCCCGTGCCGGCGAGGCTGCTGACCTGTCCGTTTTCAATGAGGCGAATGCGGTGGTTGTTCGTGTCAGCGACGTACACCTTGCCGCCGGCCGCCGCCACGCCGTACGGGAGGTTGAAGCGCGCCTTGTCCGCTGGGCCATTCGTGTCGCCCTGGGTTCCGTCGCCGGCGAGGGTTCCCGTGCAGCCAGGCGTCGCAGCCACGCTCCAGTGCGTCGCGCTTCGTGCCGGGTCGCAGATGCGACAGGCGGTTCCCGGAGCCTTCGCGCCCTCGGCGTAGCAGGCCTGCTCGATCAGACATTCCTTGGCGTTCACCGGCTGCTTGCAGCCTCCCTGCCCATCGCACTGGTCGGCGGTGCAGGCGAGCTTGTCGTCGCAGGTGTAGGCCGTTCCGCCGCAGCCTCCGGCCTTGCACGTGTCGGTGTGCGTGCAGGCCTGCCCGTCGTCGCAGCGCTTGCCGTCGTCGTGGCTCCAGGCCTCGGCGGAGGCGGTCGGAGAGCACTTCTGACAAGGGTTCGCCGGATTCGGCGAATCCACCGCCACGCACTGCTTGTCGATCAAACAGAAGCTCTCGTTCAGGAGATGGCTGCACCCCGACGCGAGGCAGACGTCCGCCGTGCAGGGGAGCTTGTCGTCGCAATCCTCGTTGCGGCGGCATTTCTCGGAGGCGGGCCGGCACTGGCCCTCGAAGCAGGTCTGGCCGGTGGGGCAGCCCTCCGCGCAGCGCTTCGGGTCGTAGGGGTTATCGAAGGCCGGCAGGCACCCGGCGAAGACGAGGGCTGCGAGGGCGGCGAGCAAGGGCGGCATATGGCTGTGCATGGGGGTGTCCGTCCGCGTGATAACGCTAGAACGCGTAAGAGAGGTCGAGGGAGGGGCCGCTCGGTAGCAGCCTGAAGCGTGGCCGCGCGGCCGTCCGCTTATCCGTCTCACCGGCGCCTGGCCGGCTCACGAGCTCGTAGATCGAAAAGGCGAGCGCTGCCGCCCCGACTCCCAGCAAGACGTGTCCTACGACGGTCTTCGTGTGCGCGCTCTCCACGTCGCCGCGGTGGCGCTCGATCTCGGCCGGGTCGGTCGCGACCTTGTAGCGGTCGTAGGCGCTCGAGCGCTGCGAGAAGCCCACACCGTAGAGCACTCCCGTGGCGGCGAAGCACGCCAGCGCCCCACCGAGCACCGTGTAACCCCAGAGGGTCTTCGTCCGCCGCTCGCTCTGCTTGGTGTCCTCCGGGAAGCTGTGCTGCTGCATGGCCAGGGCTCGCTCGCGTTCCTTGCGCTCTCGCTCCGCGCGCTCCCGCGCCTCGCGCTCCCGGCGCGCCTCGTCTTTCGCCGCACGCTCGTCGCGCTCCTTGCGGCGAGCCTCCAGGCTGGCCTCGAGGCGCCGGATCTCCTCGTCGACGTTGTACTCGGGGGCCGCGTTCGGGTTCAGCCGGCGCCACTCGTCGGCGTAGAGCCGAAAGGCGCGCAGGGCCTGCTCCAGCTTGCCGAGCTGCCGGTAGCACTGCGCGGTGCCGAGGAGGGCCTTCGGCGATCGGATGAGCTTGAGCACGGTCTGGTACTCGGCCAGCGCCTTGGCGTAGTCCTGCAGGAGGTAGGCGGCGTGAGCGGCCTTGGCGTGGGTCCGCGCCTTCTGGATCGTCTTCTCGTCGACGCCGTACTTCCGGGCCTCCGCCGCGTCGTCGGCGAGCGCGGGACCGCAGCACAGGACGACTGCCGTCGTCAGGAGCAGGCTCAGGCTCAGGTGTTTCATCACGTGGGACCCCCTTCTCGGCGCTAGATGTCGTCGGGTACAGACTCGCCGAGACGCTTGGGCTGCTTGGGTTCGGGCTTCGTTTCGGGCGTCCCCTTGGGAGAGGACTTTCCCGTGGCGGTCTTCGCGGTTCCCGCCCCGCCGTGCTTCCCCCTCTTCTTGCCCGGCCGGCGGCCGACCGTTCCGGCCTTGGCGGGCTGGAAGGCGGCGCCGTTTTCGCCCGGGTCCACGACGGGGCGTGGGTCGGCGGCTCGAGCGGTCGCGGCGGGCGTGGTGTCCGCGGCGAGGCGCGCGTCGGACCCGCGAGAGGCTTGCCCGCCGGCCGTGGGCGTCGTGCCGGCCGTGGGCGTCGTGCCGGCCGTGGGCGTCGAGCCGGCCGCTGGTCCCGGCTGCTCCCGCTGTCCCTTCGACCCGGCGCCGAGCCCGAAGTACGCGCCGAGACCGAGCGCGACAGCCGCGGCAGCAATGCCGACGACGACGAGCCCGGTCCGGCGACCGGAGGCGAGGACCTGGTGCCCCGTGGTCGCCCCGCGCGACGACGTGCCGTCGAGCGGCGGGACGACGATGGGGGGGGCCGCGCGCTCCATCGCGATGGCGGTAGGGGGCGGCGTGCGAGGGCCGGTCATCCCCTGATAGGGCGGCACCACGACGTCACTGACGTGGCCCGGCGGCGGTGCGGTCTCGGCCTCGTCCGCCGCGACCCCGCGAACCGGCTCCCAGGGGCGGGTCTTCGTCGCGCCGTAGGGGTGCTCGGCGCCCGAGGTGCGGCGCTGCTCGGGTCGTGTCGGGTCCACCCCGTTCAGCGCGCCGGCGAAGGCGGCCGCCAGCGCCGTGGCCGAGGCCGGCCGATCCAGGGGATCCTTGGCCAGGCAGTGCTCCACCACGGCCGCCACGCGCTCGGGGACCGAGGCGTTCACGGCGCGCACCGGTGGAGGCGCCTCGGTGATGTGCTTGGTCAGGAGCACCGCCGTCGGGTGGCCGTAGAAGGGCGGCCGACCCGTGAGCATCCAGTAGAGGACGACGCCGAGGGAGTAGAGGTCCGTTCGGGGCCCGATGTCGCCCGGGCGCCCCGCGGCCTGCTCCGGCGCGATCGTGAGCGGCGTGCCCATGATCATGCCGGTGTGCGTGACCGAATCGCCGACCGGGCCGCTCTCGAGGATCTTGGCCAGTCCGAAGTCCAGGATCTTGAGCGTCAGCGGGGTGCGGTCGAGGACGAAGATGTTGTCGGGCTTCAGGTCGCGGTGGACGATCCCGAGGTCGTGAGCGGCCTGGAGCGCGGGACAGAGCTGCTGCAGGTAGGGGAGCACCTCGGACGCCGGCATGGCTCCCCGCTCGTTCATGATCCGGCCGAGGTCCCGACCCGACAGGTGCTCCATCACGTAGTAGAGCTGCCCGTCGGAGGTCTGGCCGAAGTCGTAGATGTCCACCACGCCCGGGTGGTGGATGCGGCTCACGGCCTTGGCCTCGGCCACGAAACGTTTCGGCAGGGTCGGATGGTGCGCCAGGTGCTCCGCGATGAGCTTGATCGCCACCTGCCGACCGATCTCGGGGTGCTCGGCGAGGTACACGCTCCCCATGCCACCCTGCCCGAGCAATCGGGTGATGACGTAGTTGCCGATGGTCTTCCCGATGGCGGGATCGGTCGTCATGCCCCTTTCAGCGCCTCCGACGGCGGCCTACACCTGTTGTCCGGGACGGGTGCATCGTGCCCGACGGGTACGGGTCCGGTCAACTGGCCCGCCCGGCCCCCTTCGGGGGTGCCCGTCCGGGGGGCGCTACGGCACTTCGGTGACCTTTCCTCCGGCCGGATCGAAGATCACGTGCGCGAGCTTCGGGTGGCGGAAGAGCAGCTTGCCATCCACGTACACGGCGAAACCCTCCAGGCCGTCCGCGTAGTGGTCCTTGCCGTCCGGGGCGTCCCAGAGGATGTCGAGGGTCTTGCCGTGGTAGCGCAGCCCTTGAAACGCGAAGTGCGCCCAGTCCGACGGAATGGGATGGAGCTCGAGCTTCTCGTCCGCGCGGGGGGTGAGTCCGCCGACGTGGCGAATGAGGAGGTCGTTGTACTTGGAGTGGAAGTAGTTCACGACGGTGGACTTCCAGGTCCCCGACTGGCCGTTCATCGACTCCGAGACCTCCGGCTTGTCGAGCTCGCGGTTCTCGAACATCTCCAGGGTGAAGGCCTTGAGCAGCTCCCAGAAGACGCGGCGCAGCTTCTCGCCTCCCCGGTGCTCCTTCGCCGCGCGGGCGAGCGCCTCGAGCACGAGGCTGTTCGAGAAGGGCCACGTGGGGCCGTTCCAGTGGCAGCACCCCCCCGGGACGACCTGCGAGAAGAAGGACGAGTCCTGCGAGATGGTGGCCACCGGGTAGGGGGTCCAGAACTCCTTCGGGTTCGTCAGGTGGTCGAAGAGCGCGAGGTAGCTCGGGTCGTCCCGCGGCGGCACGCCGAAGGCGAAGGGGAAGAAGCCCACGATCTGCTTCACCAGCGCGGGCTCGTCGGTCGCGGCGAGGAGGTCGTAGAAGAAGGTGTCTTCCTTGCGCCACATCTTCTTGAGCACGGCCTCGCGCGTGCGGTCCGCGAGGGTCTTGAACTCGGTTTCAGAGGCCTTGTTCTGGAACGTGGCCGCCATTTCCTGCATGGCGCGGGCGTTGCCGTAGAGGTAGCTCGTGAAGTCCGCGCGTTCGATGTCCGGGTACTTCTCGTGCGCCAGGTTCATGTCCCCTGCGAACCAGTAGAAGGCCGGCTGGTACTCCATCCCCGTGGCGTAGAAGGCGATGTCCTCCGCGCCCAGCTTGTAGAGGTAGTCGCCATCGGCGTCGTGGTGCCTGGCCGTGCCGCGGACGTTGCGCTCGAGCGCCGGGGCGAAGGCCGTGCGGAAGTCGGCGCGCGGGTGCACCTGGTAGAGGCCCCAGGCCGCCTGGGCGATCCAGTTGATGAACCAGAAGTCCGAGCGCCGGTCGGTGAAGAGGTACGGGAACTGGCCGTCGAAGCGCCCGTCCTTCCCCTGGTACTGGTTATCCACCAGGTTCTGCAGGTGGCCGTAGGCGAAGCGTGAGTCCCGGAGCCAGCGCGTCTCGTCGAGGATGTGCGGGGTGCTGAACTGGATCACGCGCGAGTAGTACTGCCTCCCCTCGAAGAAGGCGGGGTGCTTCAGGCGGCCGGCCCCGATCTCGGCCAGGTTGAAGCGCGCCACGAACCAGCGATAGACCCACATGCGCTCGAAGAAGGGATCCGGCGCGAAGAAGCGCGGCGCGTGATCCTGGAACCACTTCTCGTAGCGGGCGGCGTGCTCGTCGAGCGGCCTGGCCGCCGGGGCCACGACTTGGGCCAGGCGCGTGCGCGTCGCGGCGGCGTCGGGGCCGAGGCAGAGAGCGAGGTTCACGCGGCGCGTCTCTCCCGCGGGGATCGAGAGCTCGCCGGCCAGCGCGCGACGGGTGCGCGAGACCTCGGGCAGGGCCTCGAGCTCGGTCACGCCGCTCGAGAAGCCCGCCTGATGCCGCACGGTGAGCCGCAGGTAGCGCGCGAGCTGTTTTGTGAACGTGTATTCGTTTTTGCCCGGCGCGGGGGCCGCAGGGGTCGTGGCGAGGTCGGCCGGGGTCTGCCAGTTGCCGCTCGCCCCGCGGAGCGCGAGCTGGGCGCTCGCCGGCGGGCGGATCTTTCCGCCGATCGCGCTGTCGTCGTAGTAGTGGATCACCACCTTGTCCAGCTCGTGCTCCGCGCCGAGGTCGAGCACGAGCCAGTCCTCGGCGCTCTCCGAACCGTAGGCTGTCCAGCGCGAGGCCTGCGAGAGGTCCCCGTCGACGGTCTCCCAGACCGAATCGCCCCAGAAGGTGTACGAGGCGGTGGGCTTCGGGTAGCCGAAGGCGTCCGCGTTGCGGGAGACGGGTGCGGTGTACGCCGCGTCGACGGGGGCGAGCCCCGTGCCGGCCCCCGCGAAGGCTGCCGGCACGCCGAAGAAGGTGGCCTGCCCGTGGAGCTGTCCCTCGCCGGCTTCACCGCGCGCGAGGAGCGCTCCCTCCACCCGGAGCGCGAACGCAGCGGCGGTGGCGCCGCCGTTGGTCAGCGAGAGCTCGTCCACCACGCAGTCGTCCTCGGTGATGAACTTCTGCTCCGTCATCGTGACGCTCGCGTCGTCCTTCAGCTTCCATTTCACCTCGGTGTGATCGGGCCAGTAGAGGTGCCCCGTGGGCTCGAACGCGGCGAGGTCCGCCCCGCGGCGGAGCGATAGCTCGAGGAGCCGCGTGCCCAGGTTCGAGCCGGCGTAGCCCTCCTCGTGGATGTAGTTCACGTCGCCCACGATGCCGGGCCGCTGGCGCAGATCGAGGGCGAACATGCGTCGTCCGGTGGAGCCGAGGATCACGCGGCTCGGGTCCCCCGCGTGGAGCTTCGGCCGGTTACCGAGGAGGGCGTTCACGCGCACCTCGGGAAAGACCGGGGGGCGCCAGGCGGGGAGGGTGTCGGGGGCCGCGTCGACGGGACTCGGGGCCGCGTCGGTGGCGGGCGACGGTGAACTGCCGCACGCGCCGAGCGGCAGCGCAGCGAGCGCGACGAGCGCGACGAGCGCGACGAGGGCCAGGGGACCGAAAGAGTGGCTTGCCGGCCGCGTGTTGCAACGAGACGGAGGGGTGCCCATGCGGCCTTGTAGCATGTTGTCGCGCACACCGAGTACCGCATGGACTCGCGATGGGCGCGAAAGCACACAGTCCACGACAGGCGCCACGCCTCAGCCATTCCCTTTGCGATTCCCCGCCCTGCCGCAGATGGTTCTCGCCAAGGCCAGGCACCGGCATTCCGCTGAGGTGTCCGGTTCTGAGGGAACGATCGTGGGTAGTCATTGCGAGTTTGTCCTTGACGGGACCCCTCGCCCACGCTACTAGTCATGAGGGTGCGAACGCTGCGCCACCGCTAGGCTGCAGCGTTCCTTTCTGGAGGGGGAGTGTGCAGCATGAGCATCATCACGCCGACGGGAGCCGCGGCGATACCCACAGCGCTCTACGCGAATCGGATCGCCGTGTCTCCGTCATTTCGTTATCGTGGCGAAGATGCCGCCGCGGGGACGTGGGCGTACTGGGTCTATGGTGGGGAATCGTTGACCCAGGCTGGAAGTGGCACGGCTCCGAGCTATCTTCAGAGCAACAGCCCGCTCGGTGCGCCCGACCTTTCCGTGCTCTTCGGGTCAGGTTACCGCCTCGAATCGTCTGGCTCCTCGGTAGGGGACATCACGACGGAGGATTTCGCGGTCCATGCGGTCGTCAAGCTGTCTTCGAACGCCGCGAATCGGTGCGTGATGTTCAAGCGTGGCGACCGAGATGACCCACAGCATTTCATCGGGTGGATCCTGTATTTCAGCGACGCTCACAAGGCCAGCTTCATGGTTTCCTCGGTCAGCGGGAGCTCGACGCTCGAGAGCCCGAGTGGCCTCACCACCGGCGCGTGGTATGACATCTGGGCCTTCGTCGATCGCAGCGAGGCCAGCACGAACGGCGCGGCCCTCTTCGTCAACGGAACACTCGAGACGCAGCTCGACATGTCCGCGAGAAGTGGCACGATCACCAACGCCGGGACCCTGGTCGTTGGAGCCTTTCCATTAGGTTCGTCGCCGAACGAAACGTGGACCTGGACCTATGACAGCCACATCGCGAGCCTAGCCATGTACAAGCAGGCCGCTTGGTTCCCTGGGGGGAGTTCGAATATCGAGCAGTGGAGCCGTATCGCCTGGGAACAGCACAAACTCTGGATCGGAGCCTGACGAAGGAAAACGCAGGGGGCGGCGTGCGATGGGAACCACGAGACTCTACATAGATTCTCAGCCCGGGGGCACGCCGTACGCGTCGCTTCAGGACGCCCTGACCGCCCTCGGCAGCACCACGCGCAGCGTCACGCCCATAACCGCCGATTCGAGTCTGCTCCACCTCGACGTGGCGACGAACGTTGTCTTGAAGGTGGACGCGAACACCACGATTCCAGAGAACGTCTCGATCGTCTTGCCGGCGGGAAGCACCATCGAGGTCTCGGACGGCGCATCCTTGACGGTCCACGGACGCATCGAGGCTGGGCCATATCCCGTCTTCACCTTCGGCGGAAGCCACACGGGCACTGTCGCCGCCGCGAGCACCTTCAAGCGCACGGGGAGGCTCCTCCCGCAATGGTTCGGGGTGGTGGGTGACGGCAGCGCGAATGACACCGACGCTTTTCAGCGGTGCTTGGCGGCTGCCAGCTCGGCGGGCAAGACGGTCTTCCTCCACGCGGGGACGAAGATCCGGACGGTCGACGTGCTCTGGCTCCACAGCGCCGCCTCGGTCGTCGGCGAATCGCGGGACGCCTGTGAGATCATCCTAGATGCGGACCTTGGCAACCATGCGGCCTACTGGTTCAACCTCGGGCTAACCGCGAAGCCGGCCTGGACGGGCACCTACCAGGACGGCGAGCCCGTCATGACCCCCGTTTCGACGGTGCCCTGGTGTGGTCGGCTGACACGTCTCCGCTTCAAGGTCAAGGATGGCAACAGCGTCGTCCGTCACATGGTCCAGCTTCACTCCGCCAGGGACTTCGAGCTCTGCGAGGTCACGATCGACATCACGGGGCTCGATCCCGCGACCGCCACCACAACGTTGGCATCCATCATCCCCAATAGTTGGGCCAGCACCGTGGGCGTCACGCGAGGTCGCATTCATCGGACCCGCCATCTCGCCCGCTCGAGCGGTGGAACTAATCAGGGTCCCGCCGGTATCAATCTAATCCAGACGACCAACTCCGAGGTCGTCGCCAACATCATCGACTACGTCGCCGACGACCCGCTGGCGGTGCTCCACAGCGCGTCGCGCAATTTCGTGGGCTACAACCGCGCCTATGCCACGCGGGGGCGGATCGGCATCGAGGGGCCTGGAGCCGACAACCGGTTCTTATCGAACTACTTGCAACGGGTGCGAGGCGTCAGCCAGTGGTACCCCGCAGGAACCAACTTCTTCGCTGCCGTCCCCGAGATCAATGCGTCCGAAGGGGCGGATGTGAAGCCCAAGCGCACCCTGTTCGCCTTCAACCAGTGCAACCTTCCCGGTACTCAGGTCGACCAACAGGTTCACAACCTCTTGGAGCTCGCGGGCGCCGAGACCGCGGTAGTCCTTGGCAACGCCCTGCGGAGCGACTACGAACCGAGAGCCGCAGCGGACGTAGGACTCGACTGTGGGACGTTCCAGCCTGGTGCCGGGTATCAAATCCGTAAGCCCTCGAACCTCGCGGTCACCGGCAACATTGCCTTCGGCTCGTACCCTGCGGTCCTCATCGAACGCAAGCCGACGAGCTCGACGGACAGCGACATCCTCGGGCCCCATACGTTTGTGGCCAACCTGGCGGGCGGCTACGTGCTCACGGGTCCTCGCTCGGCGGTGGGGGCGTCGAATGGCCTGAGCAACGGCAGCGGAGCCGATTACACGCAGATGGTGGGTCTCGGATTGGGGGGCGCCTGCTGCGTCGCCCGCTTCACGGCCTTCGGTGTTCGCGCCGGAATCAGCGTGATGGGTCTGGGTCCGGAGGGCGGAACGCGGCAGTACCTTCGGCATCAGGGGCTCCTGGGCTATCTCGTTGCGAACCTGGATGGGCCGGCAAGTGGCGGCGTCATTACGGGCCAGCTCCGCAAGGGAAGTGGAGCCGGCTCCTCCTCGGCGATCTTGAATGCCCTAAGCATCGATCCATCGTCGCAGAGCGAACCGAACACGCGGTCCGCGGTGCTCGACGCTTCGGGCTTCTCGGCGCGCGCCTATGGCGGCTCCGGCAGCGATGACTACTTCGAGGTCGAGGTTCAGGGAGGCTCGGGCTTGCTCGGGACCTACGACGTATTCGTCGAGGTGTATGCGATACACGTCCGGGCCTAGGGACATCGCCATGTGAAGAGGTGGAGCATGCGGTGGACATTGGGGTGGCTCGGGGTGGCAGCCATCATCATCGGCAGCGGGGGGCTGAGCGCCTGTATGGATCCCACGCCGCGGGTCGTCACGCGGAGGTCTTCCTTGGTCACTGCGACGGAGCTCAAGCTTAGGGGGCCCTGGCCGACACGAGCTTATGCGTTCGGACAAGGTCTCGCCATCGACGGCTCGACGCTGGCGGTCAGTGAGGTCAGCTCCATGGTGGTCCGCATGTACACCAAGGTCGGCCCGGGCTGGGTGCTCTCGAGCACCGTGACGCCGTCAAGCCCGACCGTGCCGGAGGCCTTTGGGTACAGCCTGGCTCTAGACGGAGACACCTTGGTCGTCGGTGCGCCCAGTGAGGTTCCGCCCACGATGAAGGGTCCCTACGTCGGCGCGGCTTACGTCTTTCGACGCCAGGGCGGGGGCTGGGTCCAGGAGGCCCGCCTGACTGCGAGCGATCCGACGAACTACGCCGACTTCGGTTGGACGGTTGGCGTGTCGGGCGACACGGTGGTGGTGGGCGCTCCAATTCACGCGCACTCGTTCTCGCCGATCGAGCCCCCGGCCCCACAGACTGGCGGCGTCTACATCTTCACCCGCAGCCAGGGCGCCGGAGGCCCGGTCTGGACCCAGAGCCTCGAGCTCTTGCCGAACGACACCCAGGCGCTCCAGAAATTCGGCAGATCGGTGGCCTGGGATGGCGTGCACCTCGCGGTGGGAGCGATGACCGACCACCCATCGGGCTTTCGTACCGGCGCCGTCTACGTGTTCACCGGCGGCGGTGCGAGCTGGACGCAGCGAGCCAAGCTTTGGGCCGCCGACGCGAAGCAATTTCTCGTCGGGAGCACCACCATGAGCCTGGGCTCCGGCTTCGGGTCGGCTCTAGCCCTCGATGGTGGCACCCTCGTAGCCGGTGCCGACGGCGACTGTGACGGGGGGGTGTATGCCCGTGGCGCGGCGTATGTCTTCTCCGGAGCAGGCTCCACCTGGGTCCAGACGGCCAAGCTGCTCGGAAGTGTACCCGGAACCCACGCAGCCCTCGGCTCTGTGCTGAGCGTCGACCAGGGCCGCGTGCTGCTCGGCGGCAGGTTCAATGATATGCCCCAGATCCTCACCGGCGAAGCCTACCTCTTTGCCCCCGTCGCGGGCGTCTGGACCGAGCTCCTCAGGCTCACGGCGAGCGACACGTATGTCGGCCAGGGCTTTGGCCACGACGTGGCGCTCCAGGGCAATGAAGCCTTCGTCCACGCCCCCGACAACAACGGGCCTCCCTTCGACGAAGCGGTCTACATCTACACCCTCTCCGGGTTGCCCAGCACCGACGGTGGACTGGCGTCCGACGGAGGCGGCAAGCCTGACGGCAGGCCCGACGCCGGTCCTGTCGACGCCTCGCCGCATGACCAGGCGGTCGCCGACGCTTTGCTCCCCGACCAGACCGTCGTCACCGGTCCAGACCAGGCCGTGGTCCCCCCTCCCGACATGGGAATGATGCCTCCCGACCAAGCCGTGGTGCCCCCCCCGGACAAAGGGGTGATTGCTCCCGACCATGCCGTGGTGCCACCGCTGGACAAAGGGGTGATCGCGCCCGACAAGGGCGTCGTCGCGAATCCGGACCACGGCGTTGCTCCCACCCCTGACAAGGGAGTTACCGCACGCGACAAGGGTGTCGTCCCGAATCCAGACCGAGGAGTTATGCCGCCCGACGCGCGCACCGACCTCGGCGGCTGCTGCAGCCTCGATGGCGCCCCGGTCGATATTCGTGCGGACGTCATCGCCGACCCGGACGCACCGCCCTCGGACGGCCGCATCCTCGATGCAGCCGTGGCAAATGACCTGCGCAGCGGAGCGAGCGACGGCGGGAGCCTGGACCGTAGCTCTGCCGCTGACGCGCGCCTCGGTCTCGACGAAGGCCGACGCGCCGACCACGACGGAGGCTGCGGGAGCTGCAGTGTGCCAAGCGTTTCCCAGGGGACCTGGGCGCCGTGGCTTGCCTCGCTCTGGTGGTGGCGCCACCGTCGAAGGAAGCGGGTGAGCGCCGCAGCGAATCAGGCCGGAAAGGAGCGCGGCGGAAGCGCCTCCTGACGTCGTCGAAGACCTTCTTCCTCGCACCACCTGCTGCGCCGAACCAGGAGCTGTTCCCGCATGACCACTACCCGACTCTACGTGGACTCGCAGCCCGGCGGAACGCCCTATGCCTCGCTGCAGGCGGCCCTTGCGGCCCTGAGCACCACCACGCGCAACGTCTCGCCCATCACAGGCGACGGGAACCTGATCCATCTCGATGTGCCGACGAACGTCGTGTTGAAGGTGGACGAGAACACCACCATCCCGGAGAACGTCTCGCTGAGCCTGCCGGCGGGAAGCACCATCGACATCGCGAACGGCGTATCGCTCACTGTCCATGGGCGCATTGAAGCGGGCCCCTATCCGATCTTCACCTTCAGCGGCACCGGCGCGATTGCGAGCGGCAGCACCTTCAAGCGCACGGATGCCTTGCTGCCGCAGTGGTTTGGCGTGGTGGGCGACGGCACCGCCAATGACACGACTCCCTTCCGCCGCTGCCTGGAGGCGGCGAGCGCTGCCGACAAAAGCATCTTCTTGCATTCCGCCACAGCGATCCGGACGGTCAACGTCCTCTGGATGTACGGCGCGGCCAGCATCGTCGGCGAATCACGGGAGGCCTGCGAGATCATCCTCGACGGGGATTGCGGCGCGGCCGATGGCAGCAACCCAGCCTCCTTCGACGCCGCCTACCGCGCCTACTGGTTCGTGCTCGGCATGACCAGCAAGCCGGTGCTTCCGAGCGCAGCCGGTCACGAGCTATGGACGGGCCGCCTGGCCCACCTCAGCCTGCGTTGCACCTCCAACGCGGTCGCCAGCCACATCCTTCAGCTCCAATATACCGACAACTTCTTGATCGAGGACGTGGCCATCGACATCAGCGGCATGGGCGCGAGCGCCGCTACCTCTGCGCTGTCAGCGATCGTCACCGGCAACGGCTGGACGACATCACCGTCGGCGAAGCGTGGCAGCATTCTCGGTGTACGCATTCGGTCCACTGCAAACGCCTCGGGGGGCCCCGTCGGCATCGACCTCGAGGCCGTCGACGACTGCTACATCGGCGGCAACCACATCGGTGGCCCGAAGGAAGACTCGACGGTGCGTGCCATCGGCGGCGACGCGATCGTGCTCAAGGGGCTCTCCCGCCACAACCACGTGGTGGCGAATCTCGCCTATAGCACCCAAGGTGGCATCGGAGTTCTCGGCACCGGCGAGCACAATACCTTCATCGCCAACTACGTCGAGCGGGCTGAGGGCGCCGACGGCTGGCTCTCGGCCAACGCAGACCTGTACTTCGCCCTCGCCGACAGCGCCAGCGCGACAGCGCCGCGCGGCACGATCTTCGCCGCCAACCAGGCGCACCTGCCTAGCGGGCCCAGCCAGAGTAGCGTGCAGGTGCTGCTCAACGCCTCCGGCGCCCAGGACTCGGTCATCCAGGGCAACGTCCTGCGCGGCGACGCCAGCGTGGGCGGTGTCGGGCTTGCGGTCGTCCGCACGGGCACCCACCGCCCGGGCTCCACAACCCACAAGCCCAAGAACCTGGCCCTCGTTGGCAACGTCTGCTGCGGCACCAAGCCCGCGTCCATTGACGAGGCTCTCGCGGCCTCGACCAGCATTACGGATCTGGAGGGCCCCGTAGTCTACGAGGGCAACATTGCGGGCGGCTACGTGATCGATGGCGCACGCGCGAGCGTGGGAGTAACCAACGCGCTCTACGACCATCAGGGCTCCTACCGCTACGTCCTCGGGAAATCCCTGACCGGGGCGGTGCACCTGGCTCGCTTCACGGCGTACGGCGTACGGGCCGGCTCGGCGGGCGCCATTACCGCCGTGCTGCCGAACGGTTCCGCCAAGCTCTTCCCGCGGGGAGAGTGAACCGCCCCGGCTTTCCTGGAGGCTCCATTTGTTGAGAGGATGGAGACATGGGACGACCGAGCACGTTTTCACCAGAGGTACGGGAGCGCGCGGTGCGGCTGGTGTTGGAGCACCGGGACGAG
>JADLHG010000027.1 GCA_020848905.1 Deltaproteobacteria bacterium | reverse complement strand
GAGATCTACGTCATCAGCGCGACGGGGCAGGTGCTGAAGCGACTCACGCACAACGCGGCCATCGACACCTCGCCGACCTGGTCCCCCGACGGCTCGCAGCTCGCGTTCGTCTCGAACCGCGGCGGCTCGCCGCAGATCTACGTCATGTCCGCCTCGGGGGGCGGGGCGCGGCGGCTCACCTTCCGTGGGAGCTACAACCAGGAGCCCGACTGGTGTCCGCGCGCCGATACGCCGCTCGTGGCCTTCACGGGGCGAGACGAGCGCGGCCACTACGACATCTTCACCGTGAACGTGCAGAGCGGCGAGGTGAAGCGGCTCACCCAGGGGCAAGGGAGCAACCAGGGGCCCACCTGGGCGCCGAACGGCCGCCTCATCGCCTTCAGCTCGAGTCGCGGGGGCGTCTGGGTCGCGACCCCCGACGGCCTGAACCAGCAGCAGGTCTATCGCGGCCAGGCCGAGACGCTTTCCTGGGGTAAGTAGGCGCGGGCAGTCGTCGGCGCGCTCGTGGGAATCAGTCCTCGCAGCTTCCAGCCCGTCTTGAGGAGCCAGGTTCGTGGCTCGAGCACCGGCGGGTCTCCGTCGGGGGGCACTGGGCTGAAGTCCTTCCAGCCGTCGAAGTAGCGCGCCGAGCTGCACGCGTCCAGGTCGCGTCGCGGGACCCACTTGCCGCGCGCACGTGCGTGCTTGCGTTGATTCTGAAGCACGTACGCGAGCGCGGCCTTCACCTCGCTCGGCGTCTTCAGGATGTGCTGATGGTAGCGGTCCCGAAACACCCGCCCTTTGCGGCCCACCGTGCGGTTCAGCGCGTGCGCGAGGCGAATCGCCAGCGCCCGCAGCCCTCGCATCAGCACGCCCCGGTCCTTGGCCTCCGTCACGAGGTGCAGGTGGTTCTTCTGGATCGAGTAGTGCGCGAGGTTCAGGCCAAAGCGCCCCGCCGACTTCACGAAGGCCTCCTCGATCGCCCGGAGCTGCTTCTTGCTCCGCAGGTTCGGTAGCCCTTCAACGACCTTCATCGTGACGTGCACCGGAAACCGGCTAGCCAGAAGCGGTCGCGCCCGATGCGGCAGTCCGCTCCCGGGCCGCTTCTTCCTTCCCGCGCCCTCGCGCTTTCCGCCCCACCCCGTTGCCTCCCGCATCGGCAACGGAAGCTGCGTTGCAGAACCCGCCGGCCGACGCGTGCCCGAATGCCGGTCATCGCCCGAGGAGGATTTGCACGTTCGTGCCATCATGAATAAGGCTAATACTAACAAAGTGCCGGTCGGATGTCAAGCCCGTCCTTGCACGAACAAAAGAACAGAACCAAGAACAACGACAACGACAACGAACAGAACACGAAACAAACACACACAAGCCCTCCTCCCCGCCGCACCGACGCACCCCCACCGCCCGCATGCGCGCACGACCGCCCGCGCCATCGGCGGACGTCCCTCGCAGACCGATTTCGGAGTTCTGACTAGCCGTTCTTGCGCTTCGCGGCGCGCGCGGCCAGCGACGGGAGCTCGGGGAGAGCGCCTTCGACCGCGGGGCCGACGAGCAGGTGCTGCTCGAGGAGGTCGGTGAAGAAGAGGCAGAAGCGCTCGCGGCCGGCCGGGGTCTCGAGGCGCGGCTCACCGAGCCAGTCGGGGCGCGCGCGGGCCGCGATGAGCCACATCGAAAGGGAGGTGACGAGGAGCAGGAGCAACGCGCGGGTGTCCACGGCGCGCACGAGGCGCCTCTGCGTGAGGTGGATCAGCGCGCGGTCGATGCGGCCCACCACGTCGGCCTCGAGCTGGTCGGAGAGTGCGATCGGCTCGCTCGAGGAATCGAGCAGGCGAAACATGGCGAGCCGCGCGAACGGGAGGTTCGCGCAGAGGAAGTCGTGCACCTGGCTCACTGTGGTGCGGAGCTCGGCGCGGAGCTCGGCGCGGGTCTGCACGGTGGCGAGCTGCTCGAGCACCGGGCCGAGCGCGCGCACGAAGGCGTCGTGACCGAGCCAGTAGACCTCGGCGAAGAGGCCCGCCTTGTCGCCGAAGTGATACTTCAGCGTCGCGAGGTCCACCTCGGCCGCCAGGGCGATCTGGCGCAGCGAGGTGGCCGCGTAGCCCGAGGCGGCGAAGGTGTTCAGGGCCACGGACCGGATGCGCAGACGGGTGGCGAGGCCGTTCGCGCGTTCTGCTCGTCGGGGCGAAGAGGTAGTGGACATGGTGCTCGTTCTACATCGCACGACTTCGTCGGAGCGCCAACCCCGGCCCGTGCGGTTTTCCGGGGCGGGCGCTTCGTCGTTTGCCTGATCCATCATCTGGTGGAATAATAATCCACCACATGGTGGAAGACAACGCATGCCGCTCACCCAATGGCTCCCGGCCCGACTTCGCGTGGGCCTGCTCTCCCTGCGCCAGGCCCGAACCGACCTCCGGGCGGCCCTGACGCGGGGGCGGACGCCGCCGTTTCAAGGGGTCAGAGCCTGCTCGAGCGGCTCGCCCGAGTGCGCCGCCGACGCGCGGGCCCGGGCAGCGTGGTCGCCGCCACCCCAGGCCACCGAGCCCAGGCCATCGGGTGCCGAGGTCCCCGCCTCCGTAGCCCGTGCGGTGCGGCACGCGGTGCGCTTCGCCCGCAGCGAGCGGACCATCGCGGTCACTCCGCGGCAGACGCTCCTCGCCGCGGGCCGGCGGGCTGGCGTGGACCTGGCCTTCTCGTGTGCGCTCGGCGGCTGCGGGACCTGCCGCGTGCGCCTCCTCGAGGGGACGGTCGAGCTGGCGGAGCCGAACTGCCTGACCGAGGACGAGCGCGCCGCGGGCTACGTCTTGCTCTGCGTGGGTCGAGCGCGCGGCGACCTGGTGCTGGACGCGTGAGACGCGCCCGAGGAGAGGCCACATGCTGAACTCCGACCGTCTGGTGAAGCTCCTTCCCCTGCCGATGCGACGAAAGGCGGCGATGGCGCTGGACCTCTTCGAGCTGCTGCGGCAGGTGAAGCGGCCTGTCGCGCTCGCCGGCATGGTGCCCTCGATGACGCGCGGCCTGGTGCTCCAGCAAGGCCGTCAGGGGCGCCCCATCGACATGGTCTCTGGGCACGCGGCGCACTTCGACTTTGGCTATCGCTCGGACTTCCCGGAGATGCGGGAGCTCTACGTGCGCGCCAAGCAGAACCAGTGGGACGCCGACGTGGTGATCGACTGGAGCGTGGACGTGGACCCCTTGAACCCCGAGGTGCCGCTGCTCCCCGACCGCTTCTTCGACAACGAGGCGCTCGCGGCCCTCGGCGTGAAGCTCTCGGAGCAGGAGCGCCGCGAGGTGATCTACAGCCTCACGAGCTGGATGCTCTCGCAGTTCCTGCACGGCGAGCAGGGGGCGCTCTTCGCGGCGGCGCAGGTGACCGAGTCGGTGCAGTGGCTGGACGGCAAGCTCTACGGCGCGACGCAGGTGATGGACGAAGGGCGCCACGTGGAGACCTTCCTGCGCTACGTGGAAGGCAAGCTGAACAAGCTCTACACGATCAACGACAACCTCTTCGTGATCATCGACGCGCTCATCACCGACGCGCGCTGGGACATGAAGTTCCTCGGCATGCAGATCATGGTGGAGGGCCTTGCCCTCGGCGCATTCGGCACGCTCTATCGCGTCACACGCGAGCCGCTCCTGCGGCAGCTCCTCAAATACGTGATCCAGGACGAGGCGCGGCACGTGCACTACGGGGTTCTGGCCTTGCGCGACCACCTGCGCACGGGGCTTTCGGAGCGCGAACGGCGCGAGCGGCAGGACTGGGCCTTCGAGGTGGCGCTGCTCATGCGCAACCGCTTTCGCGCGCACGAGGTCTACGAGGAGTGGTTCGAGGGGCTCATCACGCGCCGGCAGTGGGACGTGCTCATCGACGGGTCGCAAGGAATGCGCGAGTTCCGCCAGGTGATGTTCTCGCGGCTCGTGCCGAACCTGCGGTTCATCGGGCTCATGCCCGAGCGCATGCTGCCGCACTACGAGCGCGCGGGGCTCATGCAGTACTTCGACGGGGTCAACGCGTCGGAGCTCTCGGCCGAGCGCCTGGTGCAGGACCTGGACGGGGAGGAGGGCGCCGCGCCGGGCCCCGCCCTCTGACCTGGCCCATCGAAAATCGGCCAGCCTGGGTCGGAGGCGGCCGCGTACGTCAGGCGACAGGTCCCTGGTGTCAAGGCGTTAGGGGGCCTGGCGGGCGGCACGTGCCTTGCTCGGTACCGGGCCGTGACCGTTCGGTGTTCTAGCGTGCGCCTTTCGCTTCTGCTGGCCCTGCTCGTCGCCGGGCTACCCGTCCGGACCGAGGCGCGGGGCGCGGAGGCGCCCTCCCGCAAGGAGGCGAGCCTCCGGGGGCTGCTCCTGCGCAGCTCGCTGCGGCTCAGTCGAACGCACGAGCGGGGCGAGAACCTGCTCCTTCCGCGCTGGGAGGTCCCCGGCTGGGACATCCGCTACACGACGGAGCAGAACTACCGGTGCGCGGTGGACTTCGTGCTGGCGAACGCGCACGAGCTGCCGCTCGACCTCGAGACGGCGACCCGTCTGAACCGCCTCCTCACCGAGGGCCTCGTCCCCGAGCGCATCCTCGGCCAGGCCAGCTTCCGGGCCGACGCGTCGCGTTTCTACCGCTGGCTGGCCTCGCCGCGCGCCGAGGCGCTCGGGCGGCGAGATCCGGTGGCGCTCGCCGAGCGCGTGCACGCGGGGCTGGGCTACTTCGACGCGTTTCCCGACGGGAACGGGCGGACGGCGCGGCTCATGGCGGACCTCGTGCTCCTCAAGCACGGGCGCGCCCCGGCGCTCTTCACCACGCTCGAGGAGTACTTCGAGCGCGGGATTTTCTCGCGGGACATGGCCGACAAGGGCCTGCGGCGACGCTCGCAGATCGCCTACTACCGCGAGGCAGCGCGCCGCGGCCAGGTCGAGCTCGAGCGCCTGCTCGCCGACTGAGTACCCCACGTTTCTCGTTACGACTTCCAACCCGCTCGGTGTTCTGGGGGGCCCGCGGATCGGGGTCGGCATTTCTGGCCCGTCCGGTTAGACTGGAGGCCAAGGGGAGAGATGGGAGCATGGCCTTGCGTAACGCGATGTGCGGGGTGCTCGTGCTGGGCCTCGTGGGCCTGGCCGGCTGCGGCGCCGGTACGACCAAGGGGACTCGCGCCGATGGGATGACAGGCTACGCCGACGGCGGCCTATATAGCGACTGGGGGGGCGGCGGGCGCATGGATTTCGGGGGGAGCGGCTACTGGGACGTGGGTGGGGGCAGCTTCGACGGCGGTACGGGCGGCGAGGGGGGCGTGCCCACGGGCGACGGTGGGGGCGGCAACTGCGGCTCGCCGATCGGTGGGAGCTGCCAGAGCTGCGCGGCGAACGAGCTCTGCACGCCGGCGGGGAGCGGGACCTGCGCGGCACGCATCGAGCTGCGCGGAGCCGCCGATTCCAAAGAAGTGATGGTCGCGATCAACCTGGCCTACGTGGCCTGCTGGAAGAAGTCCCCGAAGGCCGACACGCTCTGCGCCACCTTCGACACGTGCGCGCTTACCGGCACGGTGAGCGAGCAGATGGTCAAGGACTGGATCTGCAAGAAGGCCCAGAAGACGGACTTCCCGACCTCCGCGGACTACGACGAGGCGCGTGGGCTCAACAAGTGCAACTGGCTCCGCGGGCAGCTCGTCTATCGCCCCAACTGGCAGATCGCGGGCCTCGAGCCCGGCAAGCTGGGCGTGGCTTGCCTCGGCTACGATCAAAATCCCATCTACAAGACCGATCGCCTGCCGGTGCACGACTGCACGAGCTTCCCGTACCCGTAGAGCGCGCCTCGCTGGCCGCGCGCCTAGACCGACGCAACCGATCAGCGTAGTCCGCGCCGGGCCCTCACTTCAGCGCGTACACCGCGATGTACTGGTAGGCGAGCGTCTCGGTGTCGAGGCTCAGGCGACGATAGCCCGCCGCCGCGAGCTCGCGCTCGAGGGCCGGGGGCGCGACGCGATGGTGCTCCGGGGGGCCGACGGGGAGCTTGCCCAGCTTGAAGTCCACGACCACGACGCGGCCCCCCTGGCGTAGCCGCGGGGCGAGGCGCCGGAAGTACTCCGTGCGCGCCGGCAGGTGGTGGTAGGTGTTGCAGATGAAGAGGAGATCCACCCCCTCGGCGGGGAGTTTCGGATCCGAGGCGGTCGAGCGCGCGGCGGTCAGGTTCTTCAGGCCCTCCTTCGCGGCGCGCTGGCGCACGTAGCGCACCATGTCCTCTTCCAGATCGAGCGCGAGGACCGTGCCCGTCGGCAGCCGGCGGGCCAAGCGCACCGCGAAGTAACCGGTGCCGGCGCCCAGGTCCGCGACGCGGAGCGGTCCCTTGAGCTTCAGCGCGTCCAGGACGGCGTCCGGCCGCTGCCACCGGTCGCGCTCGGGCCCCTCGAAGACCTTGGCCCACCTTGCGGCGTCACGAAAGCGATGGGGCATCTCGTGCGCGGGCGGGGCGGCCCGGCCGAGGCTCACCGCACCGACGAGACCGACGAGACCGACGACCAGGGACGCGCGCTTCATCTCGAACTCCTCGAGCGAGGGATGCTATACCTCGGAGCCCGATGGTAGCCACCCGCGCTCCGGGCGCCAGCGTCAAATCCATGGGCCTCTGGCTCGCGCGGCGCGAACGCGCGGAGTCCCGGGGCGGCGCTGTCTTCGGCGCGCTGACCCTGGGTGCGCTCGGCTTCGGCTACCTGCTCGGGCGCCCGCTCGCGGCGGAGTCGGTCTCGCTCGACCGGCTCTACTGGCTCGGGCTCGCGCTCGTGGGACCGCTGCCCCCCCTCGCGGTGGGCGCGCTCTACCACGACCCCGCGCATCTGCCGCTCCTCCCCTTGCCGCTCGCCGGGAGCGCGCATTTCCGCCTCGGCGGCTGGGTCTTTGTGCGCACCGTCTGGCCCTGGCTGCTCCTGGCCGTCGGACTCGGCGCGGGGGTGGGGGAGGGGAGCTCGCTCCACCTGCGACAGCTCCTCGCGGCCTACTTCGGCGCGGTGTTCGCGGGGAGCGCGGCCCTCGCGCTCGGCATGGCGGGGATCGCCGGGTGGCTCGCCGATGCCGACGAGGCGCCGGTGCGCGCGCTGCGCCTCTGGATGGCCGGGAGCTATGGGATCGAGCGGCACGGTCCGTTCTACATCGTGCCGGCGCTGGCCTTCGCCCTGGCCGCGGTGGTGGCCGCAATCTCCGAGGCGGGGCTGCGGCAGCTCGTGGGAGGCGCGAGTCCGGGCTCGCTCGGTCGGGCCTGGCTGCTCTTTCTGAGTCCGCTCTGGCTCGGGGGGCTCGTGCTCGCGATCGGCGCGTGGGTCTACGGGCGCCACGCGCTGAAGGTGATCCCGCGCGTGGTCGAGGCGGCGCGCACGATCTACGGCGGACGACCGGCTCCCGCCGAGCCCCCCTACGGTGCCGCCGTGGCGCGGGGGCTGCCCGCGAGCTGGCGTCCGCACTTCTGGAAAGAGCTGCGCGAGCAGGCGCGCGCGCAACGCGGCCTCTGGGGCTGGATCGCGCTCGCCCTCCTCGGGGCGCTGGCCTACGGCGTGAACGTCGGCGCACCGACGGCGGCGGCTCCGCTCTTTGCCGCGCTGCTCGTGGCCTGGGTGGCGAGCCTGCCCGTGCGTCGCTCCCCGAGGGCGGCGGGGGCGCGGTACCTGCTCACGCTCCCGGCGCCGCGGAGCGCCGCGTGGCTCGGGCGCTGGCTCGCGTTGCTCTGGGTCGGCGCGCATCTGACGGCGGGCCTGGCCTTCGCCGTGGGGTGGCGCCACGGTCCCGGCGCGTCGGCGCTGCTCGGCGCGCAGCTTCTCGCCACGTCGCTCCTCTGCACGGCGGCGACCCGCTCGGGGGACGCCGCGCGCGCGGGGCGCTGGGGCCTCGTCGCGCCGCTGGCCTCGGCGGTCGGGCTCGCCCTGGCCCTCCTCGGGCTCTCGTGGAGCGCGGCGGGCCTGCTCGCCTTCGCGGGCCTCGCGGCCGCTGCCGTGGCCCTGGCCCTACCCTACGGACTGCGGCGATGACGGCTCCGGTGCTGGAGGTGAGCGGGCTGTCCAAGGCCTACGGACGTCGCCTCGCGCTGGATGCGCTCGAGCTGGAGCTCGGTCGCGGCGAGCTCGTGGCGCTGCTCGGCGAGAACGGCGCGGGCAAGACCACGACCCTGGCCATCCTGTCGGGGCAGCTCGTCCCCGACGCGGGCGCGGCGCTCATCCTGGGCCACGACGTCTTCGCGGCGCCCCTCGAGGCGCGCCGGCACCTCGGGTACGTGGCGCAGGATCTCCAGCTCCCGCCGTACCTGACCGTCGAGGAGCTGGCGGAGTTCGTGTGCGGCGTGAAGCGCGTCCCGCTCGACCGCGCCGAGCTCGCGCGGCTCCTCGCTCTGACGGAGCTCGACCAGGACGGCAATCGCCTGGTGGGGGAGCTCTCGCACGGGATGCAGCGCAAGTCGGCCTGGGTGGTGGCGCTGGTGAGCCAGCCCGAGCTCCTGGTGATCGACGAGGGCCTCGCCGGCGTGGACGCCCGCAGCAGCCGCGCCCTCGTCACCGAGGTGGTGGCGCGCGTGCGGCGAGGGACGGCGGCGCTGTGGACGGAGCACGACCTGGACCTGCTCGCGCCGCACCTGGATCGCGCTCTCCTCTTGCATCGTGGCCGACTGGCGCGCGTCGCCTCGGGGGACGCGGTGCGCGCGGCAGCCACGGCCGGGGAGCTCGAACGGTTGATGCGCGTGGAAGGCGGAGCCGCTGCTCCGGAGGCGCGCGAGACGACGACGGAGGACGCATGAAGCGACGATTTCTGGCGCTGGGGATCTGCTTCGTCGGCGCGGTGGGCCTGGCCCGCGCCGAGGAGCCTCGCGCCGAAAGGCCACGCGCTGGCGCCACGCCCGTCGCGCGCCCGTGTGGCAAGACGCCCGCCGGCATGGCGTGCGTGCCGGGAGGCGAGTACCAGCGCGGCTCGGACACGGGACTCAAGGACGAGCGGCCGGCCCACCGGGTCTGGGTCGACACGTTCTACATGGATCTGTACGAGGTGACGCACGCCGAGTACCA
The DNA here is from genome assembly GCA_020848905.1 of Deltaproteobacteria bacterium. Classification (NCBI taxonomy): domain Bacteria; kingdom Pseudomonadati; phylum Myxococcota; class Myxococcia; species Deltaproteobacteria bacterium. The sequence continues at coordinate 66,532 of JADLHG010000027.1, read as the reverse complement.
GGCCTGCGTGAAGGCGGGGGCCTGCGAGAAGGCCGGGCCGAAGTACCGGGCGGGCGCGGGCTACAAGGGCTTTTCGGAGCCGAAGCAGCCCGTCGTGGGGGTGAGCTGGTTCAACGCGCGCCAGTACTGCCAGTCGAAGGGCAAGCGCCTCCCCACCGAGGCGGAGTGGGAGAAGGCCGCGCGCGGCACCGACGGTCGAACCTATCCCTGGGGCAACGAGCGCTGCACCTGCGCGCGCGCGATCATCATGGACCTCAAGGGGCGCGGCTGCGGGGTGGGCAAGGAGGGGCGCGGCGCGACCTGGGACGTCGGCTCGCGTCCGCCGGGACCCTACGGGCTCTACGACATGGCGGGGAACTCGTGGGAGTGGGTGGCGGACTGGTACTCGCCGAGCTACGCGGCCTGCGGCAAGGAGTGCGAGGGACCGAACCCGAAGGGCCCCTGCGGGGGCGCGGACGAATGCCCCGGCCACCGGCTGAAGATCGTGAAGGGCGGGTCGTGGTACTGGCCTGCGTCCGACGCGCGTGCGGCGAGACGCCGGCCGCACGTGCCGCTCAACCGACCTTTCCACCACTTCGGTTTTCGCTGCGCGAAGAGCGTCGAGTAAGGGCTTCTTCGCTCAGGATGTGACGCCGGTCGCGCAAAGGAAGGGTCCGGCTACGGCCGCTTCGGCTCGCCCCCCTTCGCCTGCGCCGCGAGCCATCTCTTTCGCGGAAGAAAGATCAGCCGCTCGGCGTTCTCCACGTAGATCTTGTGCAGCACCTCGCGCGGCAGGCCCACCCCGTCGATCTTCCAGCGCCCCTGGATGGGGGTGGGATGATCGAACTGGCGGTCGCTCGTCTCGAAGTAGCGCCGGTGGATCGCGTAGTACTTCAGCGCGTCCTCGAAGGTGGGTGGGTTCGGCGAGACCGAGCCGAGCTGCATGCCGTTCGGGGTGACGATGAGATCGGTGCCGAAGAGGACGCGGTCCTGGTACTTGACGTAGAAGGCCCGCGCCTTGTGCGCCGGATGGCGGCCGAGCTCGGGGACGCGGGCGGCCACGTCCACGTAGAAGTTGGGGGCCGTGTCGAGGAGCCTCGCCACGTAGTCCAGGCTCTCGGAGTAGCCGGCGAGGTGAATCCCGAGAAAGATGGTCTTCGGGAACTTGCGCACCACGCGGTCGCGCGCGGCCATGAGCTCGAGGAAGGAGGGGAAGTCCTTGCCGTGGAAGCTCCAGTCTTCCGCCAGCTTGAGCTCGTCGTAGCGTTCGTTCTCGGGGGTGACGGGCTTGAAGAAGGCCACCGGATCGGCCACGTGCCAGGCCACGATGGCTCCGGTCGCCCCCGCGCGCGCCCAGAGCGGATCGAGCCTGGGGTCGTCCACCTTCAGGAGCTTGCCGTTCGCGAGGCGCACCCCGAGCCCGAGATCCTTGAAGATCTTGATCCCGCTCGCCCCGTCGCGCATGGCCTGGGCCAGCCGGTCGGCCTCGCGGCGCCCCCAGCCCGGCTCGTCGATCCCTTCCCAGTCGGGGTTGATGAAGAAGGCCATCTTCTCGCCCAGCACGCCGGCCAGCCGCCGGGTCGCTTCGTACCGGGGGGTGCCAGGGACCCCCGCGCTCTTCACGGCGAACTTGGTCACGCCGACCTGCGAGAAGATGCGCAGCGCCTCGTTGAAGGATTCGGGCAGCGGCGTTATGTGCACGTGCGAGTCGATGAAGGGCAGGCGCGGTGGGTCGGGTCGCGCCGCCGGACCCTGGACGGGGGCCGAAAGGAGATCTCCGTCACGCGTTTTCGCGCTCCGCGAACGGCACGCCGGCACGGAAATCGCGAGCGTGATGCCGAGCGCGAGGAGCCACGTTTTCCGTCGAGGAGCGGTCGTTGCCAAGGCCGGAGTGCTGTGAGATAGTTCCATGCCACTTAGAGATTAAGGGAGATAGAAATGCGCACAAGCATCATCGTGGGGAGCATGCTCTGTCTTGTGGCCGGGACCGCGTACGCGAAGGACTACTACGTGGCCCCGACCGGCAAGGATGACGCGGCAGCAGGGACCCAGGCCTCGCCGTGGAAGACCATCACCTATGCGGCGAACCAGGTCTTGCCCGGCGATACGGTGATCGTGCAGGCCGGGACCTACGCCGAGGTGGTGCTGATCGACAAGGACGGCGGGGCCAGCGGCATCCGCTTTCAGGCGGCGAGCGGCGCCGCCGTGGTGATCAACGGTAACAACACGCTCCCGGCGGTGGCCACCGACGCGCTGGTCTCGGTCAACGGCAAGGGGATCTCCTTCGAGGGCTTCGACGTGCGTGGCTCCAAGGGGGTCGGCCTGATGGTCTCCGGGGACAACCACAAGATCCTGAACTGCAAGATCCACGACAACGCCTACGGCGGCATCGCGGCCGACACGGCGATCGGCGTGCAGATCTCCGGAAACACCGTCTACAAGAACCAGATGTTCAACGCGGCTCACAATCAGACGGGCGTGGGTCCGGGCGTGGCCGTGGGCGCCTCCGAGAAGACCGAGGTCGCGAACAACACGATCTATAACAACCACGGCCAGGGCCTGGCGGTCACCGAGGGGAAGAACAACGTCGTGCGGGGCAACACGCTCTACGACAACCTGACCGACAACGTGTACGTCGAGGCGTCGGAAGCCGTCACCATCGCGCGGAACTTCATCTACTGCACGACGGACGTGATCTGGCAGACGGGCGGCAACCGACCGGGCGGCATCTCGCTCAGCGACGACGCGGTGACCAAGGGCCACAAGGTCATGAACAACATCGTGTCGGCCTGCGGCGGCAACTTCGCCTGGTACCCGGCCATCTCCGGGGCGGGCCTCAAGAACTCGCTCATCGCGAACAACACCTTCTCGCAGGCTCAGAACGTGGGCATCACCATCGAGCAGGGGGCGCACGCCAGCACGACGATCGCGAACAACATCGTGATCCAGTCCAACACCCAGGTCCTCGAGCTGGGCGCGAGCGGGCCGTACCCGACCTTTGCCAGCAACAACTGGCTGGGCGGTACGCCTCCGGCGGCGGGGGTGAACGCCAAGGACGTGACCGGGGTGAACTGCAACCTCATCAACATCAACGACAAGAAGCCCGACGGCTTCAAGATCCCGTCGGGCTCGCCCTGCGTGGACAAGGGCACGACGCTGGCTGACGTGAAGGACGACTACTTCGGCGCGGCGCGGCCCCAGGGCGCAGCCTACGACATCGGGGCGCACGAGTACGGCGGCGCGGTCACGCCGGACGCGGGTCCGCCGCGCGACGGTGGCGTGAAGGACGGGCGCCCCACGGTGGACGGCACGGTGCCCCCGACCGACGGCACGGTGGTCAAGCCCGACGGTGCGGCGCCGAAGCCCGACGGCGGCGTTGTGCCCAAGGCCGATGGCGGCACGACGCCGCAGGGTGACGGCGGGACCTCCGGCGGTGGCGGCTGCTCCTGCGAGCTGGCCGAGCGTCCGACGAGCCTTTGGCCCTTCGCGCTCCTCGGCCTGGCCGCGGCGCTGGGCCTGGCCTTCCGTCGCCGTCGTCGGTAAGCTCGCTCCGCTAGCCTCTCCCTTTTCTCCCCCGATTGCCCTACCATCCCCCTCCGAACCCGAGCTCCGGCTCGAGGAGGAAGGGGTCCATGAAGACGCGCGCGGCGATCGTCGGCGCCACCGGCTACACGGGGGGAGAGCTCGCGCGGCTCCTGCTCGGCCACCCCGGCTTCGAGCTCGCGGGGCTCTACCGGCTGGGGAGCGAGACCGCCGTCTCGCTCGCCGAGGCGCAGCCGCACCTCTTCGGGCTGACCGACCTCACCTGCGTGGCCTACGACGAGGCGGCGCTCCGGCGGAGCGCGCAGGTCGTCTTCTTCGCCACACCGAACGGCCAGGCGATGAAGCTGGCTCCCGCGCTGCTCGAGGCGGGGGTGAAGGTCATCGACCTCGCGGCCGACTACCGTCTGCACGATGTCGCCGCCTACCGGCAGTGGTACAAGCTCGAGCACGCCTCGGAGAGCTGGCTCGCGCGCGCCATCTACGGCTTGCCGGAGGTCTACCGGGAGGCGGTGCGGAAGGCCGAGCTCGTGGCCAACCCGGGGTGCTATCCGACCTCCGCGATCCTGGCGCTCGCGCCGCTGCTCGAGGCGCGCCTCGTAGAGCTCTCGAGCCTGATCGTGGACAGCGCGAGCGGCGTCTCCGGCGCCGGGCGCGCGCACGTCACCACGAGCTACCTCTTCAGCGAGGTGGCGGGGGACTACAAGGCCTACGGCGTGGCGCAGCACCGCCATACCCCCGAGATCGAGCAGGAGCTCTCGCACCTCGCGGGCGAGGCCGTGCAGATCTCCTTCACCCCGCACCTCCTGCCGGTCAGCCGCGGCATTCTGACCACGGCCTACGCGACGCTCGTGCGGCCGGTCTCCGCCGACGAGCTCCAGGGGCTCTACGCCACGCGCTTCGCCGCGGAGCCCTTCGTGCGGGTGCGGCCGAGCGGCACGTCGCCGCAACTCAAGCAGGTGGTGGGGTCGAACTTCTGCGACGTCAGCGTGACCCCGGACCCGCGTACGGGGCGAGTGATCGCGCTCGCGGCGATCGACAACCTCATCAAGGGGGCGGCGGGGCAGGCGGTGCAGAACGCGAACCTGATGACCGGCCAGGACGAGCGAGCCGGACTCGTGACCGGGGCGCTCGCGCCGTAGCCTCGGGCGCCGCTGCAAGGAGAAGGCATGGCCAAAGCACGTCCAGCCGACGCGGGGACGGTCACCAGCCCGAAAGGATTTCTCGCGGCCGGGGTGCAGTGCGGCCTCAAGGCGAGCGGCAAGAAGGACCTGGCGTTGCTCGTGAGCGAGACGCCGTGCGCCGCGGCGGGGGTCTTCACGTCGAATCAGGTGCGGGCCGCGCCGGTGCGGGTTTGCCAGGAGCACCTGCGACGGCGAGGACGCGCGATCCGGGCGGTGGTGGTGAACGCCGGCGTGGCCAACGCGTGCACGGGCGAGCCGGGGCTGGCGAACGCCCGTGCGATGACCGAGGTGGTGGGGCGCGCGCTGGAGCTCGAGCCCTCCGCGGTGCTCGTGGCCTCGACGGGGGTGATCGGGCCGCAGCTCCCGATGGAGAAGGTGACGGCCGGGATCTGGCTCGCGGTGCAGCAGCTCAGCCCGCGGGGCGGTCCCGACGCCGGCCAGGCGATCATGACCACCGACAGCCGGGCCAAGCACGGCTCGGTCCAGGTGACCGTGGGTGGCAAGCGCGTCACGATCGGCGGCATCTGCAAGGGGGCGGGGATGATCGCCCCCAACATGGCCACCATGCTCTGCTTCCTCACGAGCGACGTCGCGGCCACCCCGGCGGTGCTGAAGCAGGCGCTGAAGGCGGCGGTGGCGCGCTCGTTCAACTCGATCACCGTGGACGGAGACCAGTCCACGAACGACACGGTGCTGGTCCTCGCGAACGGGCAGGCGGGTAACCGGCCGCTCGCGGAGGCCAAGGGCGCCGACTACGCGCGCTTCCTCGAGGGACTCACGCAGCTCGCGCAGCAGCTCGCCCGCGAGATCGTGCGCGACGGCGAAGGAGCGACGAAGGTCATGGCTATCACCGTGCGCGACGCGCGGACCGAGGCCGAGGCCAAGCGCGTGGGCCTGAGCATCGCGAACTCGAACCTGGTGAAGTGCGCGATGTTCGGCAACGACCCGAACTGGGGGCGCATCGCCGCGGCGGTCGGGTACGCGCCGGTGAAGGTTCGCCCCGAGAAGCTCTCGATCTGGCTCGGGCCCCTGCGGGTAGTGCACCAGGGGACGCCGGCCGCGTTCGACCAGCAGGCGGCGCACGAGCTCCTCAAGCAGAGCGAGACGATCGAGGTGACGGTGAGCCTCGGGCTCGGCAAGGCCGAGTGGACCGTCTGGGGGAGCGACCTGACCTACGACTACGTGCGGATCAACGCGGAGTACCGCACGTAGCAGCGTGACGGGTGGCCGTCGCCCCGCGCACCGAGGAGAGCCGATGGAGATGCTGCAGCAGCGGGCCCAGGTCCTCGTCGAGGCCTTGCCCTACATCCGCGAGTTCTACGGCAAGACCATCGTCGTGAAGTACGGCGGTCACGCCATGGTGGACGACGCGCTCAAGCGCGAGGTGATCCGCGACCTGGTGCTGCTGCACTTCGTCGGGATCACGCCCATCCTGGTCCACGGGGGCGGCCCCGAGATCACCGACATGATGAAGCGCATGGGCAAGGAGTCCGAGTTCGTGCAAGGGCTGCGCGTCACCGACGCCGAGACGGCGGAGATCGCGCAGATGGTGCTGGTGGGGAAGATCCAGCAGGAGCTGGTGCAGCTCGTGCGCGCGGAGGGCGTGGCGGCGGTCGGGCTCTCGGGCAAGGACGGAGACCTGCTCGCCGTGCGGCGCATGGGCCAGCGCGGACCGGAGGGGACCGACCTCGGCTTCGTCGGGGAGATCCAGCACGTCAACCCGGGGATCCTGCACACGCTGATCGCCGGGCGCTACCTGCCCGTGGTGAGCTGCATCGGCGGCGACCCGAAGGGCAACACGCTCAACCTGAACGGGGACCACTGCGCGGGGAAGCTCGCCCAGGCGCTCGGCTGCGCGAAGCTGATCATGATGACCGACGTACAAGGGATTCTGCGCGACCCGAAGGACCCGAGCACGCTCATCCCCGAGCTGACGGTGGCGCAGGCGCGGGAGCTGATCGCGAACAAGGTGGTGGACAAGGGAATGATCCCCAAGGTAGAGGCCTGCCTCTGGGCCCTCGAGGGGGGCGTGAAGAAGGCGCACATCATCAACGGAGCGGTGCTGCACTGTCTGCTCATGGAGCTCTTCACCAGGCAAGGCATCGGCACCATGATCGTCGGAACCGGAGAGCGACGCGCGTGAACCTGCAAGAGATCATCGACGCTACCAGCCGCTACATCATCCCGACCTACGGACGGCTCCCCGTGGCTTTCGAGCGCGGCGAGGGCTGTCGCCTCTGGGACACCGAGGGGAAGGAGTACCTGGACCTGCTCTCCGGCATCGCCGTGATGGGGGCCGGGCACAGCCACCCGGTCATCGTGGCGGCGATCCGCGAGCAGGCCGGGCGGCTCATGCACGTGAGCAACCTCTACCACAACGAGCTGCAGGCGCGGCTCGCGCGGGAGCTCCACCGCCTGAGCGGCGGGATGCGGGCCTTCTTCTGCAACAGCGGGACGGAGGCCAACGAAGGCGCGATCAAGCTGGCGCGGCGCTGGGGGAACGAGCGTCGCGGAGGACGCTACGAGATCCTCGCCGCGCGGGGGAGCTTCCACGGGCGGACCTTCGGGGCCCTGACCGCCACGGGGCAGGACCGCTTCCATCGGGGCTTCGCGCCGCTCCTGCCGGGCATCCGCTGGGTGGAGTACGACGATCTGCCGGCGCTGCGCGCGGCGGTGAGCGAGCAGACCTGCGCCGTGCTGCTCGAACCGATTCAGGGGGAAGGGGGGGTCAGGGTGCCGGCGGCCGGCTACCTCCGGGGAGTGCGCGAGCTCTGCGACGAGCTCGGGCTGCTGCTGCTGCTCGACGAGGTGCAGACGGGGATGGGGCGCACGGGCAAGACCTTCGCCTTCGAGCACGAGGGCATTCGCCCGGACATCGTGTCGCTGGCCAAGACGCTGGGCGCCGGCTTTCCGATCGGCGCCACGCTGGCGCGCGAGGAGCTCGCGACGGCCTTTCCGCCGGGCTGGCACGCCTCCACCTTCGGCGGCAACTTCCTGGCCTGCGCGGCGTCGCTGGCCTACGTGGGGTTGCTCGAGGGGGGGCTCACCGAGAACGCCGCGCGGAGCGGCGCGTACCTGAAGGGGGAGCTCGAGCGCCTCGCGCGCGAGCAGCCGCTGATCAAGGACGTGCGCGGGCAGGGGCTGCTCCTCGGGGTGGAGCTCTCGCAGCCGCTCGCGGCGAAGGTCGAGGAGGCCTGCCGCGGCGCGACGCCGGTGGGTCTCATCCTGAACGCCCTCGGCGACCGCGTCCTGCGCCTCGAGCCGCCGCTGGTCATCGGCCCGGCCGAGCTCGACCAGGCGGTCGCGATCCTCGGGCGCGTCCTCGCCCGGGTGGCCGCGTAGCGGGCGGCGCTGGCCGCTCGGGGAACCTACTCCAGCCGGTACGGGTAGCGCATGGTGAGGGCCCGGCTGCTCGCCGGGAAGGTGAGGCGCGTGACGAGGGGCGCGATGCAGCGGTGGAGGCCGTTGCGCTGCAGGAGGGCGGGGGAGCTGACCTGGACCTTCTGCACCTTGCCCGAGCGTTCGATCCGGAAGGCCACGCTCACCTGCCCCGACTGAACGGCCCAGCCCTCGCGCGCGCGGTCGATGCAGGCCACGATCGACGTGTCCAGCAGGCGGAAGCGTCGGTCCACCTCCGCACTGCTCAGCTCGCGCTCGTCGCCGGCCTCGGACATGTCCACCACGTCAGTGCCGCCGAGGGAGGGACCTTGCGTGCTGGCCCGCAGGTCCGCGGCGCTCGGAGTGCGAAGCGGCGGCTCGTGCGGCTCGCCTCCTCCGGCGGCGGCTCCCGCGCGTCCACCGCGGCGCTTGCGCTTGCCACGGCGGGATGGTTCGGCGGGCTCGGCGGGCTCCGCCGGGAGCGCGACGCAGCGCTCCTTCTCGCAGCGCGTGCCCGAGCCGCAGCGACCGATGCACGGGTCGGCCCGCCGGTCGAGTCGCTCGTGCACGAGGTATCCCCCGAGGGGGAGCAGGCCGATCACGATGCCGAGCAACCAGCGCATGCGGTGATGATACCTCAGCGGATGCGGGTCACCGGTCGCGAGGGCGTACCGAGAGCGTCGAAGTGCTGGAAGGGCTGCTCGAGCCACGCGCGCAGCACACGGGCCAGCGCCGCGGCGTGCGCCCCGTCGATGAGCCGGTGGTCGAGCGTGGCCTGCACGCGCATGGTCTTGGCGGGGCGCACCTTCCCGTTCTGCACGACGGGCGTGTCCCCCACCGCGCCGACCGCCACGAGGATCGGCGCGCGGCAGTACGGGATGAGCGGGGCGTAGCCTTCGTCGAGGCCGAGGGAGCCGATGTTCGTCACCACCACCGAGCCGAAGGGGTCGTTCGGGATGCCGAGGCGGCTCAGGTCCAGGTTCAGCCCGTAGCAGGCGAGCGAGATGAAGTCGATGGCCGCGTTGAGCAGGGGATAGGGAATGCGCGAGAAGGCGCTGCGCGAGCGCTCGAGCACCTCGTCCTTGCCGCTGCGCACGCGCAGAAGGTGCGTGTCGAGCTCGTCCACCAGCTCGACGAGGCTCTTGCGGTCCACGTCCTCGAGGCGCACGCCGGAGAGGTCCGCGTCGCCGCCATCCCCCTTCGGGAGCATCACGGAGAAGAAGACGTGCACGCGGCGACGCCGGTAGGGCCGGTTGAAGCGCAGGAGCACGTTCGCCCCCGGCACCTCGGCCAGCGCCATCGCGACCGCTTTGCCCACGAGATGGGTGACGGTGAGGCGCTTGCCGGTGGCCTCGCGGAAGGCCTCGATGTAGCGCAGCGCCTCTTCCATGCGCAGCGTGAGGCCGCCGTAGATCTGCGGGTCGTGGGTCGTGCGCCACGTGCCGATGGCCACGCGTCGGAAGGCCGAGACGCGGTCCTGCGCTTCCAGGTCGATGTTGGGCATGCCAGGACTATACGAGCGCCCGGGGTTTCGGGGGAACTACCCGCGCGCCACGGCGGGGCGCGGAACCTTGCCGATGTAGTCGAGGAGCACCGCCGGCTTGACGGGCTTCTCGAGAAAGGCCATGGCCCCCGCCTGTAGGGCCCGCTTCTCGAGGCCCGCGGCGGGTCGCTCGGTGACCAGGATCACGGCCACGTCCTGGGTCGTGCTGCTGGCCTTGAGGCGCTTGCAGACCTCGACGCCGTCGAGCCCGGGCATCGCCACCTCGAGGACCACCACGTCGGGGCGCTTCGCGCCGATGTGGATCAGCGCTTCGATCCCCGAGGTGCAGGAGTGCACCTCGATCGAGCGTTCGGAGCGCGTGAGGGCGCGCTTGAGCGTCTTGATCGCCCCGTCATCCTCGTCCACGAGGAGCACGCTGCGCCGCTCGGAGCGGAGCTCGTCGGGGACGGGCATGCCGCACTCGTCGAGGAACTTGAGGAGGTCGGGGTAGAGCACCCGCCGATGTCCGCCGGGGGTGCGAAAGGCCTTGAGACGGCCCGAGTCGATCCAGCGGTTCACGCTGGACGGATCGGCGCCGACGAGGTGACCGATCTTACGCGATGAATAGATACGTGCCATGAGGGTCTATGCGCTCTACCTACGGTGCGTCGCCTGGCCGGTGCCGACAACCCCCACTCTCGGTGAAGCCGACCGCATGAAACCTGTCGGCTTCTATACCGCTGCTGAAGCGTGGAATGCAAGGACTCGGGCGAAAGGAAGGAGCGGACGCCAGCGGAAGGGCTTGGGCGATCAGGGACAGCCGTTCGAGCTCCGGGAGCGGCTGCCGAAGCCGCCGCGCAGCTCCCGGTAGCGTCGTGCCAGGTCCGGACCGATCTGACCCCCCAGCTCGCGTTCCACCCGGTCCCCCATGCTGGTGAGCAGCCGATACAGCCGCTCGAGGGCGGTGGTGCCCGAGAGCTCGGCCGGCGGCGCCTGGAGCCCCGCGCGCTCGCGAGCCAGCTTCTGGAAGACCTGCTTCAGCTCCTGTTTGGTGGACTTGTCGTCGATTTCTTCCATCAGGGCGCGGGGCGAAAGCGTGTCGGAGCCCTTCGCGTCTCCCGTCACCTCGACGTAGAGCTTGCGCAGGTCCTGCAGGGTTCGCCGGTGATTGCCGGCGAAGACCTGATTGACGGCGGCCTTCTCCTGGTCGGTCAAGCCGAGCTCGCGCACGGTCTCCTCCGAGGCGGTCGAGGGCTCCGCGCCGAGCGGCGGGGTGTCCCACCGGAGCTCGCACTTCTTGGCCATGCCGACGAGCTCCTCCTTCGACAGATCGAACGCGCGGTAGGGGTCCTTCCCCGGGCCCTTGGCCTGCTGGAGCTGGCCCTCGAGCGTCTTGACCTGCGCGCGAAGCCGCTCGGCCTCCCCGGCCAGACGCTGGTGCTGCTCGACGAGGCTCCCGGGAGGTGCGTCGTTTCGTCGCACCCCTGCCGTCGCGCCGCCTCGGGCTGCGTTGTTTATCGCGGCCGCTTCGCCGTCCAGCCGCTCCGGCGCCCGCGTGCCGTCCAGCTTGCCGACCTCTCCTGCCGCCAGACGGAGCGAGCCGCGGGGCGAGGCCGTGAGCACCTTGCCCTCGTAGACCGAGACGACGACCACCGTGGCGAGCGCGGCGCCGGCCGCCGCCCCTGCGAGTCCTGCGCGATGGGCTTTCATCGGATGTACCTCCACGCGAAAACAGGTGCCGAGCACCTGGACCAGGCCGGCCGGCGTCTCGACCTCGAACGGTCCGCCCGGCTCGACACGATAGAAGGCGTTCCCCGCCGACTGCACCACGCGCGCGGCTCCCGAACGGCGCACGCGGTAGCTGAACGCGGTTCCCGCCTCCGCTACGACGACGGCGCGCCGACCGAGGCGGAGCGTGGTGCGCTCCTCGCTCCGGAGCTCTCCCTGGAGCTCCGAGCCGGCGAGGAGGACCCACCACCCGGCGACGAGGCCCGCCGCCGCGACGGCACCGACCAGCAGGGCCAGCCGCCGGCTCCGGCCGGAGGGGCGTGTCGCCCGCGCGAGCACCTGCTCCGCCAGGTCGGGCGGGGCTTCTCTCGCGGGCCACGCCTCGAGCCAGCGGCGCTCCTCGGGGGACGGGGTCTCGGGATCGTGCGGCTCCCTCATAGTGCGTCCTCCGGCCCACCGAGCGCCTGTCGGAGAGCCTGCCGCGCCCGCGAGAGGCGCGACTTCACGGTCCCGGGCTCGAGCTTGAGCGCGGTCCCGATCTCGTCGTAGTCCCAGTCGTGGTAGGCGCGCAGGACCAGCACCGCACGCTGCTCGTCGGGGAGCTCGGCCATCGCGCGCATCACCTTCCGCGCAAGCTGGCGGTCCGTCGCTGTGCGCTCGGGGGAAGCGCTCGTTCCCTCTGGCTCGTCCACGAGGGGCTCCACGCGCCGCCGACGACGGAGCACGTCCAGGCAGGTCCGCGTTGCGACCGTCAGGATCCACGTGGAGAGGCGCGCCGGCCCCTGCGGGTCGAAGTGGGGCAGCGCCCCCAGCACCTTGATCAGCGTGTCCTGCGCCAGGTCGTCCACCTGGCTGGGCTGGCTGACCATCAGCCGCCCGACGAGGGCGTAGATCTGCGGCCCGTAGTGGGTCACCAGATCCGCTTGAGCGCTCCGGTCCCCGCGCCGCGCCCGGGCCAGCGTGATCTGGTCCAGCTCTCGGCCTCGCTGCGGTGCGGCCTGTTCGAGAAGGGACACGGCTCTGCCCATCGCCCTGTTACACGCCGCCCCCCCGCCTCGGTTCCCGAAAAAACGCGCGACGGGGCCCCGGCTACTTCTCCACGCCGAAGTCGGTGGTGCCGACCGTCGGGTTGAGCTCGACCTTGGTGAACGTCGTGCTCTGCGGCATGCGTCCCCCCTTGCTCGAGAGGCGGTGCGGAATGAGGAGGCCCGCCACCTTGCGGTGGTCACCGAGTTCGACCGTGCGCTCCTCCCCGGTGCTCGTGCGATAGCGGATCTCGACCAGCCGGTGGCTCTTCCGCTCGAAGACCAGCGTGGTGGGCTCGAGACCGGCCGGCGTCACCTCGATGGCCACGCGCGCCTTGTCCTGCGCGAGCGGGCCCTCCTCGACGGGCCTCGCGGCGACCCCCTCGCCGAGGGCGTTCCGCACCACCAGCACGGCGCCGCGCCAGAGGTCGGTCTTCAGCTCGCGCACCTTGTGCGGGGGCAGCGTCTGCCGCTTGCCGCCGGTGGTCTGCGCGAAGACCTTGTCCCCGTCGAGCACCATCACGAGCTGCATGCGCTTCTCCATCGTCAGCGCGATGCGCAGCCGGTCGGGGGGCTGTACGAGCTCGGTGTACTCCCCCTCCATGGGGCCCATCTTCACCTTGCCCGCGAGGCGCAGGGCGCGGACCGCCGAGAGCCGCTTGAGGCCCCCCATGGTGCGGGCCGCCCGCTCGAGGACCGCGCGAGCCGCCTTGCGCTGCGCGGGGGTCACCTCGGCGCTGCCGCGCTCCTTCTTCTCGCGCCGCTCGCGCGCGCTGATCGGGTCGAGGTACGAGAGCTGCGTGAAGGGGATCCCCGCGGCCTTGAGCAGCGGAGCCACCTCGGCGGCCTTGCCCACCAGGCTCACCACGAGGCGCCCGGGCCGGAGGTGCTTCGTCCCGGCCGCGGCGATCTCCTGCGGCGAGAGCCGGTCCACGCGCAGCGGGAGCTCCGTGATGTAGGCGTCGGGCAGCCCGCGGAGCTGCGCCTCGGCGAGTGAGCTCGCGAGCTGCGCCGCGGTCTGGAACTCCATCGCGTAGCCACCCACGATGCGCCCCTTCGCGGCCTTGATCTCCTCGGCCGTGGGGGGCTTCTCGTGCATCCGGCCGAGCTCGCGCTGGACGAGCTTGAGCGTGGCGACGATCTCGGCGTTGCGCGTGAAGCTGGCCACCAGGAACGACCCGTCCGTGGTCGAGGCGTTGAAGCGGCTGCTGATACCGTAGGTCTTGCCTCCCTCGGCGCGCACGACCTGCATCAGCCGCGAGCTGAAGCCGCCCCCGCCGAGCACGTAGTTCATGAGCTTCACCGCGTCGCGGTCCGGGTGGCCGACCGGGATCCCCGCGTGCCCCAGGGCGAAGAAGCACTGGGTCAGGTCGGGCTTGTCCACGAGCAGGACCTTCAGCCCGGGGGCCGGGTCCTTGACCGGCGTGCGCGCGACCTTCTCCGTCTCGGCGGCGCGCCAGCGGCGGAAGAGGGCCGCGAGCTGGGTCTTGAGCTTTCCGCCGTCGAAGTCGCCCGAGACGGCGAGGAGCGCCTGGCCGGGCACGTAGCGCGCGCGGTGGAAGGCCAAGAGGTCCTTGCGCGTGATGCGGTCCAGGCCCTCGTTCGTGAGGGGCCGCCCCGCGGGGTGGTCGTCGCCGTAGAGGAGATTGTTGAAGTGCAGCTCGGCCAGCGTGTCCGGGTCGTCGCGGGCCTCGCGCACGGAGCCCTTGTAGCGGTCGCGCACCTCGGCCATCTCCTTCTCGGGGAAGGAGGGCGCGACGAGCAGGTCGGCCACCATGCGCAGGCAGAGCTCGAGATTCTGGCTGCGACCGCCGCAGCTCACGCTCGTGAACTCGTAGCCCGCGTTGGAGGTGAGCTGCGCCCCCGTGGCCTCGACGGTCTCGGCGATCTGATCGGCCGAGAGGCGCTTCGTCCCGTGGCGGAGCATCTCGGCCACGAAGTCCGCCAGGCCCACGCGGTCGGCGGGGTCATCGATCGAGCCGGCGCGCACGAGGACCTGCACTGTGGCCCACGGGAGGTGCGGGTCGGGGAGGAGCAGCACCGACAGGCCGTTCGGCAGCTTGTAGCGCTCGAGCGACGGAAGCGTGAGCGCGGCGGCCGGGCGCAGCTCCGGGGTGGGGATGAGGTCCTTGCGGCCGGCCCAAGGGTCTTGCGGCGCGGCGGCGACGGGCCGCGTGATGGGCCTGAGGTCCTTGAGCGGCTGGGGGGTCGGGGCCAGCGTCGGGCGGCAGGCCAGCGCGGCGGCGACTCCGAGGAGAAGACCGAGGCGCTTCATCGCGCACCTCCCTTGGCCTTGGCGGAGCTCGCGGGGAGCAAGAGGAGGTTCAGGTTCGCGTCGGTGAGGTAGGTCCCCGCCACGCGCTGCACGTCCTTCGTCGTGACCCGCTCGAGCCGCTTCACCTCCGTCAGGAAGGCGCCCGGATCGCCCTCGAGGTAGGTCGACATGCCGATCTGGTAGGCCAGGCCGTAGAGGGTGCGCAGGCCGCGCAGGTGCTGCGTGGCGAGCTGGTTCTTGGCCTTCTCGAGCTCCTTGGCCGTCACGCCGCTCTTCGTCACGCGGGAGAGCTCCGCGAAGAGCGCGGCGCGCAGCTTCTCCAGGTCGTGGTTCGGCAGCCCCACGCCGTAGACGAAGAAGAGCCCCGGGTGCTCGCGCGGCATGGCGAAGCCGCCCGCCTCGAGCGCGAGCTTTCCTTTGCGCACGATGGTCTGGTAGAGGCGCGAGGCGCGCCCCCCCGAAAGGATCGTGGAGAGCACCTGCAGCGGCAGGAAATCGGGGTGTTTGGCCTCGGGGATGTGGTAGGCGCCGAGGACCACGTTGAGCTGCGAGGGCCAGTCGGCGCGCTTCTCGCGCAGCGCCGTCTGGGCCGGCTCGACCAGCGAGACGCGCGGCGGGGCCTTGCCCTTCGGAACCGGGTCGAAGTAGCGCGCGACGCTCTTTCGCACCTCCTGCTCGTCCACGTCCCCCACCACGATCAGCGTGGCGTTGTTCGGCACGTAGTAGGTGTCGTAGAAGCGCTGGTAGAAGTCCTTCTTGGTCTGGTTGAGGTCGGCGATCTCACCGGCCGGGGTCCAGGCGTACGAGTGCCGCGTGAAGGAGAGGGCGTGGATCGCCTCGAGAGAGCGCCCGATGGGGCTGTTCTCGAGCCGCAGGCGCTTCTCCTCCTTCACCACCTCGCGCTCGCTGGCGATCGTCTGATCGGTCAGCACGAAGTGGCGCATGCGGTCCGCCTCGAGCCGGAGCGCGAAGTCCAGGTACTGGCGGGGCAGCGTGTTGTGATAGGCCGTCACGTCCTCCGAGGTGAAGGCGTTGGTGTTGCCCCCCACGGCCGAGATCATGCGGGCGTGCTCCTCGGGGCGCACGTGCCGCGAGCCCTTGAACATCATGTGCTCGAACATGTGAGCCACGCCGCGGACCCCCACGCGCTCGTCCTTGGACCCCACGTGGTACCAGAGCTGGACCGTGACGGCCGGGACCTTGCGGTGCGGGCAGAAGATGACCTGCAGCCCGTTGGCGAGCTGCCACACTTTCAGCTCTACCTTCACCGCGTGCGAGGCGTTCGAGACGGGCGCGGCGCGCACCGCGTCGACCGGTGCGAGCCCGAGCAGGGCCGTGAGGAAGAGCGAGACCGACGGGCGCATGCGTTCTCCTTGTGGACTCGCCCCCACTTATACCCCACGCCTCGCTGCGCCACAGCCGGAACTTGTGCTAGCTTTCGCGTCGATGCACACCGGCAAGACCGTCTTCGTCGCCCTCGTGACGTCGATGATCGCCAGCACGGCCTTCTACTTCGGCCTGCGCACGCTGACGCAGGCCCGGGGCGCGCGCTACGTGCAGGTGCCGCCGCTGGTCGGGCTCACGGAGGCGCAGGCGCGCCAGCTCCTCGAGGACAAGGCGCTCGAGCTGGCGGTCGGCGAGCAACGCGAGGACGAGCGCGGTCTCCCCGGGCGGGTGCTGAGCCAGATGCCCGCCCCGGGGGGCGAGCTCACGAAGCGGGGTCAGGTCGTGGTGGTGCTCTCCAAGGGCCCGTCCAGGGCGGCGGTGCCGACGCTGATGGGGATGAACCAGGCCCTCGCCCTGCAGCGCGTGAGCCTGGCCGGCCTGCAGGTCGGGCGCATCGTGCGGCGACCGAGCGACTCGGCGCCGAAGGACACCGTGATGGCCACCACCCCCGCGAGCGGCGTACAGCTCGAGCGCGGCGGGCTCGTCAACCTCGAGGTCTCCGACGGCGGGCGCCCGGTCGTCGTGCCGCGCGTGGTGGGGCTCGGGCTGCGCAAGGCCAAGGGGGCGCTGCAGGCGGCGGGGCTGAGCCCGGGGACCGTGCGCTTCGCTTTCGACGAGGACAAGCGCGGAGGCGTGGTGCTGCGACAGAGCCCTGCAGCCGATGCCGCCGTCGCGCGCGGCACCGCGGTCGAGCTCGTCGTCAACGAGAGCGAGTGACGCGGCGGGCGATACTGCTGCCGCTCGCCGAGGCCACCGTCGAGGAGGCGGGGGGCAAGGCGGCAGGGCTCGCGCGCCTCGGAGCGGCGGGGCTTCCGGTGCCGCCGGGGCTCGTGCTCCCCGTCGAGCTCTACCGGCAGGCGCTGCCCGGAGCGCTCCCCGAGCTCGACGCGCCGCTCTCTTCCGTGGAGGAGCGCTGCGCCGCGCTGCTCGCCCACCTCGAGAGCTGGAGACCGTCGCCCGCGCTCGAGGCCGAGCTCGCGGGCGCGCTCGCGACGCTCGGGACGCCGCTGGCCGTGCGCTCGTCGGCCACCTGCGAGGATCTGGCCGGTCGGTCGGCCGCGGGGGTCTTCGAGACCGTCCTCGGCGTGGCGACGCTCGAGGCGCTCGTGGCGGCGGTGGGGTTTTGCTACGCGTCTCTCTGGCGACTCCCGGCCTGGGCCACGCTCCGGGCGCGGGGACGGGCTCCCTCCGACGAGGGGATGGCGGTGCTGCTGCAACGGGAGCTCGTGGCGCGCGCCGGCGGGCTCTCGCTCTCCGTCGACCCGGGGGACGAGGAGCTCGTGCGGATCGAAGGGATCGGCGGCCCGCCGGGACCGCTCGCCCGCGGAGGCGCCGACCCGCACGTGGCGCGGCTCCGACGCCACGGCACCGCCGAGCTCGCCGCGCCGGGTTTTCCGCTCCCCGAGGCGCGGCTCCACGAGCTCCGGCGGCACACGCTCGCGGCGGAGGAGCTTTTCGGCCAGGCGGTCGAGCTCGAGTGGATCTTCGACGGAGAGCGCCTGTGGATCGTGCAGGCGCGGGCCGTGGCGCGGGCCCGGCGGCGCGAGAGCTTCCCGGTCCACTTCCACCAAGCCATCGAGGGCGTGCTCCTCTGGCGCTGGGACCGCGAGCACAACCCCGACCCGCTCTCGCCGGCCCACGCGGGGCTCATCGCGCTGCTCGAGGAGCGCCGCGAGGGAGCGCCCCGGCTCGCCGTGCACGGCGGCTATCTCTACGAGGCGGTCGCCGATCCCGACCTGCGAACTTCCGACGCGGAGGAGCGCGACGAGGAGAGCTGGCGGGCCCTCGGCTCGCGCCTCGCGGCCTTCGAGGCGGAGGTCCCGCTGCTCGACCCGACCGCGCAGCTCGAGCGCGCGGTGGAGTTCTTTCGCGCCTTCCACCGCGACTACGGCGAGGGGATCT
The DNA here is from genome assembly GCA_020848905.1 of Deltaproteobacteria bacterium. Taxonomy (NCBI): domain Bacteria; kingdom Pseudomonadati; phylum Myxococcota; class Myxococcia; species Deltaproteobacteria bacterium. Next base: position 48,592 of record JADLHG010000027.1, on the reverse strand, counting down.
CGGTCACGCGTCGGGCGCGCGTCGCGGCCCTACGGCGCTTTCTGCGCCACGAGCTCGGCCGCGACGACGCGGAGCTCTTCGCGGCGCTGAACGTGGCCGAGGAGCACGCGGCGCTCCGGCGCGCGCAGGAGCTCTACGAGCTGGCCTCCTTCGCGCACCAGGACGCCGGGCTGAGCGCGTGGCTGACGGGACAGAGCGCGGTCGTTCCCCCGCCCGTGCTGGATCACCTCGCGCGCTATGGGACCGTGGCGCCGAGCTGGGACGTGGCCTGTCCGACGGTGGCTGAGGTCCCCGAGAGTCTTCGGCCCACCCTCACGGGCCTCGCGGCGGCGCCGTGCTCGCCCGCGGAGGCGCACGCGCGGCAGCTCGCGCGGGCCGACGCGCTCGTCGGAGAGCTCGCCCGCGACCTCTCCTCCGAGCAGGCGCAGCGCCTTCGTCGCCTGGTGTCGAGCGCGCGCAAGGCGCGGGCGCAGAGCGAGGACGACGACCTGCTCTTCGCGCGGGCGCTCTTCGCGGTGCGGTCGGCGCTCCTCGGGGTCGGCCGGCGATTTGCGGCGCGGGGAGGGCTCCTGCAGGTCGACGACGTCTTCTACCTGCCGCTCGAACGGGTGCTCGCGGTGCGGACGGCTGTGGCGTCCGACGACGAGCTCGCGCGTCTGGCGCAGACGGGGCGCGCGAAGTGGGAGCAGGCTCGGCTGCGCGTGCCGCCGCTCACGATCCAGGGGGACCGTCTGACCTACGCCCCCGCGCCGTCGGGGAGGGTCGTGCTTCAGGGGGTCGGGATCGGTGAGGTGGTCCGGGGGCGCGTGCGCCGCGTGGCCGAGATCCGCGCGCTGCTCGATACGGACCTCTCGGGGACGGTCCTCGTCTGTCCCACGCTTCTGCCGGCGCTCGCCACGGTGCTGCCGCAGGTGCTCGCGCTCGTGACCGACCACGGCGGGCTCCTGTCGCACGCGGCCTGCCTGGCGCGGGAGCTCGGCGTCACCGCGGTGGTGGGAACGGGGAGCGCCACCTCGCTGCTCTCCGACGGCGAGCTGGTCTGGGTGGACGGGCGCGCGGGTCGCGTGGTGCGCCTCGGCGAGGGGAGCTGAAGCGAGGCCGGGCTCAGGCTGCCGGGCTCCGTTCTTACCGCAGGGCGAGGCGCAGCAGCACGGCCTTGGCCGCGGTGACGACCCGCGCGAGCTGCGGGTACTGCGAGAGACTCGCGTCCCCGATCCCGGCGAAGTCGCCGGTGAAGATGCCCTTCGAGGTGCTGTCGTAGACGTCCATGTCGGCCGGCGAGACCTCGTCGCCGAGGCGCAGGGCTCCCCCCGGACCGAGGGTGGCGTTACGGATGAGGAGCGCGGCGTGATTCCAGTCGTTGTTGTTCGAGACGGGGTCCTCCGCGTCGCACGCGTTCGGGTCCCAGATGACGATCACTGCCGGGCGGAGGCCGACCCACGCGCGGAGCGCCGCCGGTGCCGAGGCCAGCGCGGGGGCGGCGGCGAGGAAGGTGACCTGCGGCGAATCCACGATGGGGATGGCGAAGTCCTTCAAGACCCCCTTGGCCGTGACGCACTGGACGGTGGTGACGGCCAGCTCGGCCGAGAGAGCCGCGGCGCCCACCGGCCGATAGACGCCGGCGTCCCCCCTGCCGGCGTCTGCCTTGCCGGCGTCCGCCCCGGGCACCGTCACCAGCTCGAGCGGCCCGGGCAACGCGATCGCCGAGAGGGCCTCGGGCCCTCCATCCCTGGGGAGCGTGGTCGGGTCGATGGAGCCTCGAGCCCCACCGTCCTCGACGGGGAAGCTGCTGTGATACGGCTCGAGAAGGTGGCACCCCGACGCCGCCGCCACCAGCGCCACCATCGCGAGGCCCTGGCGGACCGAGCGGTGGCCGAACATCTCCGTCGGAAGGTGCAAGCGGTGATCCAGCTCCCCGTCGGGGGCTGTGTCGCGCAATCTCGCGGGCCTAGCCCGACCTGGGCCATTCGTTCGTGACCCGCCCCCGGGGCCCGACCCCTCACCCGTGGCCTCGCCGGCTACGCTCACCCTCGACCCCACGCCGGTTGTCAGCGAGCCGCTCCCCTGCCCATAATGCAACCCGTGACCCGCACCCACGAGCTCATCGGGACCGTCCTCAGCGGTCGATTCCAGGTCGTCCGCGTGATCGGCCAGGGGGGGATGGGGACCGTCTTCGAGGCGCACCACACCACGCTGCCCCGCCGCTACGCGATCAAGGTGCTGCGCCAGGAGCTCGCGCACAACCGCGACTTCGTCGAGCGCTTCCGGCGCGAGGCGATCGCCGCCGCGCGCGTCGAGCATCCGAACGTGATCCACATCTCCGACTTCGGCCAGATGGAGTCGGGGGCGCTCTACCTGGTGATGGAGTACCTCGAGGGGATCGGCCTCGACGAGGTCCTCTCGCGCAACGTGCGCCTGCCGCTGAACCGCACGCTGCCGATCCTGGCGCAGCTCGCCGACGCGCTCGACCACGCGCACCGCATGCAGGTCGTGCACCGCGACCTCAAGCCCGAGAACATCCTCCTCACCGACATCCGCGACCGCAAGGACGTGGTGAAGCTGCTCGACTTCGGCATCGCGAAGGTGCTGAGCCCCGACGTCTACCACAGCTCGCTGACCAGCCACGGGCAGGTCTTCGGCACGGCCGAGTACATGTCGCCCGAGCAGGCCACGGGCGAGCCGGCCGACGGGCGCGCGGACCTCTACGCCGTCGGGTGTCTGGCCTACGAGCTGATCACCGGCAACCCGCCTTTCGTCGGGCCGCCGGTCACGGTGCTTCAGGCGCACGTGCACCAGGCGGTCGCACCCCCCTCGACGCGGCTGAAGGACCACCCGCTGCCGCCGGGGCTCGACGCGCTCGTCTTGCGCTGCCTGGCGAAGGACCCGGCCAAGCGCTACCAGACCGGCGCCGAGCTTCGTCAGGAGCTGCTGCGCCTGCGCGCCTTCCTCTTCACGCTGGGGGCCGAGCTGACCACGCCGCCCCCCGACACGCACACCCATCGCAAGGTCTCGCGCAAGGCCATGGCCGAGGGGTGGCAGAGCCTCGGCGGGCGCGTCCCCGAGCTGCTCACCGCGGGCGCCGTGGGGCTTGCGCCCGTGGCGGGCGAGCTCGCCGCGACGCCTGCCCCCGGTCCGGCGCAACCGGCGGTGGACCCCGACGAGCTGCGCGAGAGCCTGCACCAGGTGCTGCGCGAGCTCTCCATCGCGCTGATCCAGGCGGCGCTCTTTCCGGCCGAGACCAGCGAGGCCCTCGAGCGGCTGCTCGTGATCGAGGAGGAGAACGCGTCGCTCACGGGGACCATCGCCCTCGCCGAGCAGAACTTCGACCGCATTCGCTTCGAGTTCGGCCAGCGCGAGAAGCGGTTCCGCCACGCGATCATGGACCTGACCATGGCGCGGGCGCAGGTGAAGGGGCGCGCCACGCTCGACCCGGCGCTCGCCGCCGACCTCCAGCCGCAGATCGTGGACCTGAACTTCCAGATCGGCGAGCTGACCAAGCGCTGCCAGGAGCTCGACACCGAGCGCGCGGCGCAGATCCGCGAGCTCGACGCCGAGATCAAACGCTACAAGGAAGGGCGGCTCGAGCGCGAACAGGAAGCGGCCGAGATCTACCACGCCCTCCTCACGCAGGTGGAGGCGCTGCGCCCCGCCGCGCAGGCCGAGCCCCTCCCCGCCCTCTACGCGCGCCTCGACGAGCACCGCGCGGCCCTCGAGGCGGCGCGCAAGCAGGGGTAGGCGGGAGAGGGGGCGCCCAGGCTGGGACATGCCGGGCGCCGACGGCGACCGAACGCGCACGGGGCGTTAGCGTTGGTTGCGGGACCTCGGACACGCCCTCGGCTTCGAGGCTTGGAGAGGTTCGTCAGCAATTGGCGCGTCCCGCATTCGCCCGCGTGGGGGAGCTGCGGCCTCGATTCATCCCCTATAGCCTGCTCGAACGGCACCGGGAGGCCATGGCCCGTTTCGGCGAGGGACTCCGGCCCATCGAGGCGATCGCGTCACAGCCCTCAGGCCACCGCGCCCAGCGCTGCTGATCGGAGCCCCCGAGGAGCGGCGGAGCGATTGGCAGATTTCGTGCACGTGCTCGCCAGCGCCGGCGGCCTGGCGCCTGCCTCATCTGAGGAGATCTGCCGTGAAGCAATTCATTCGCTTGCTGTTGGTGCTCTTCGGGTCGGCTGCGGTCGGTCGATCGGCGCCGCTACACGCTGCGCCCCCCGTGCGGCTGAGCTACAAGATCGTTCGCACCCTCTCCACGATCTACGATCGGAGCGCCAAGAACCCCATCGACTGGAAGATCAACAGCCCCGACGGCATCGCCTGGGACGGCCAGGCGCTGTGGGTCTCAGCGTGCGATAGCCCTGTATTTTCCAGGGTCGACCCGATCACGGGCAAGGTACTGAAAGAGATCGCGCTCGGTTCAGGGACGTTCATCGATCACCTGGACTGGGACGGCCGCTATCTCTGGGGCGCGGTCCACTCCATGCCCGGTCATGTGGGGACCCCCGATGGGCGACTGATCCAGGTGGACCCCCAGCTGGGCAAGATCGTCAAGACGATTGAGGTACCCTTTCGCGACGCCGAGACGATGTCTCCCATGGGGTTGTCCTGGGACGGGACCTATCTCTGGAGCACGGATGTCAAAGACCGGGCGATTTATCGCGTCGATCCGCGCACAGGAGCGGGCAAGGATGTGCCGATCTTCAAGACACCGTCGATCAACGGCACGCAGATCGTGCCCTGCGGCGTTACTTGGAACCATCACGGATGTCTCTGGATCAGCGACCTCAGCCTTGGAGCCTTCTTCCTGGTTGAGCCAGTGACGGGCTCGCTCATCGCGTACTTCGAGCCACCGGACAACCCCGAGCCGACCAAGTTTGGCACCTTCCGGCCCGCCAGCGTGACCAAGCTCTTCACGGGGATGGCGACGGACGGCAAGCGGACCTGGATTCTCGACGAACTGGAGGGCAATCCGCTGATCTACGAGGTGGCCGTGGACCTGCCGAATAGCGGCGTCTGCGCCGCGCGGCCCGAGCCGCCGTCCGCGGGGGACGGTGCGCCCCCCGTTGACGCCGCGCCGCGAGGCGACGCCGGCATCCAGGATGGACGGAGTGGCGCCATTCCCCCACCCGCGGCGCCGCTCTCGGATGCCGGCACACGGGGCGGTTGCCGGCTGGCCGCGGGAGCGGAGTTCGACCGTTTCGGTGCGGGCGCGGCGCTGGCGGGACTTGCCCTATTGCTACTACGGCGGCGCCGTAAAGGAGATCGATGATGCGAGCCAAGATCCACAATGTCCTTCAGGTCGCCCTCGGGCTGGCGTTCCTGGCCGGTGCGGGATGCGGCGGCAGAGCGACCACCGTCGCCGATGGCGGCCACGCGCACGACGGCACGCAGGCGCACGACGTGGGCCTCGGTGGAGCCGATCGGGCGTTGGCTTCCGACGGAAGCCTCGGGGGCGACGCGGGGCGGTCGGCCGACGCGCGACCCGATCACCTGACGAGCCGGCCGGCGGTGGGGGCGGCGTGCGCGAGTCCGACGAGCTGCCCGGCGGGCGGCTCGGGCCGCGTCGTCTGTTTGACCTCCGGGTATCCGGGCGGCTACTGCTCCGTGAGCGGCTGTTCCGGCCACGGTCACGATTGCCCGAGCGATCCGGGGCTCAACGGGACCCCGGGAGGCGACGCGAGCAAGTGTGTCAGCCTCTCCGGCAAGCTGCAGTGCATGCGACTGTGCCGCGATCCTGCGGACTGCGGCAGGACGGGCTACACCTGTGGCCTGGCCCAGGACGGAGCGGGTCACGGCTCGGTCAAGGTCTGCTTGCCGACGGGTTGAGCGGACGCCACGGGGGGGCCACTGGGCCGCCGAGCGGCATCTGCCCGACGAGCCGCCCGGGCGGGAACTCGAGGTTCTGTGCCACCAGAAGAAAGGAGGTAGCCATGCACCGCCGCTGGATGCTTCGACGGGTCGCTCGCTGCACGGAGGGCCACTGACGCCGGTCCTGGGCACGACGTTAAAAGGCCCGTGGGCCCTGCCCTGGCCAGGACGAGCCGGGGTCCCTCCTTCCGGCGCGCTGAAGAATAGTCTCGATCACCTTGCACAATAGTCTTCAGCCGGACGTCGCAGCCTCGTCGAGGGGCGTCGGGGGCGTCGGCGGACCATCCACCACCTCCTTGCGTCGCCAGAGGTAGTAGACCGCCGGGTAGACCAGCAGCTCCATCAGAAACGACGTCACCAGCCCACCGACCATGGGAGCCGCCACGCGCTTCATCAGGTCGGCCCCGGCGCCGGTGGACCACATGATGGGCAGCAGGCCGATGAAGGCCGCGGCGACCGTCATGGCCTTCGGGCGTACGCGCTTGACCGCCCCATGGATGATGGCCTCGACCAGGTCGCCAGTGGTCTTGAGCTGACCCCGGGCCCGTGCCGCGTCGTGCGAGAGGTCCAGAAAGAGCAACATGAACACTCCGGTCTCCGCGTCGAGCCCCATGAGCGCGATCATCCCCACCCAGACCGCGATCGAGACGTTGTAGTCCAGCGCGTAGAGGAGCCAGATCGCACCCACGGCCGAGAAGGGCACGGCCAGCATCACCAGCCCGGCCTTGAAGCTGGACTTGGTGTTCATGTAGAGCAGCGCGAAGATGAGCACCAGCGTCAGCGGAAGGACCAGCTTGAGCCGCTCCTTCACGCGCATCATGTTCTCGTACTGGCCGCTCCAGGAGACCGAGGTGCCGGCGGGCAGCCGTACTGCGGAGGCCACGGCCTGCTTGGCGCGCTCGACGTAGCCGCCGATGTCCACCTTCGAGGTGTCGAAGTCCACGTAGACGTAGCCCGTGAGCAGTCCGTTCTCGTCGCGAATCATCGACGGACCTTCGACCAGCCGTACCTCCGCGATCTCGCTCATCGGTATCTGCCCCCTCCCGCCGGGAAGCGGCAGGAGCACGCGCCTCAGGGCCTCGGCGTCCTCGCGAAAGGCGCGCGCGTAACGAACGCTTACGCCGTAACGCTCGCGTCCCTCGATGGTCGTGGTCTGGTTGTCGCCGCCGACCGCGGTCATCACCATCATGTTCGCGTCGTCCACGGAGAGGCCGTGGCGCGCGAGCCGATCCCGGTCGAGAACGAAGTCGAGGAAGTAGCCACCTGCGACGCGCTCCGCATAGACGCTGCGCGTCTCGGGCACCTTCTGCACCGCGGCCTCGATGCCGAGCGCGACCCGCTGAATCACCGACAGATCGGCGCCGCTGATCTTGATGCCCACGGGAGTCCGGATGCCGGTCGAGAGCATGTCGAGCCGCCCCTTGATCGGCATCGTCCAGGCGTTGCTGATGCCCGGGAGGCGCAGGGCCGCGTCCAGCTCGGCGATCAACTCCTCCTCGCTGATCCGGTCCCGCCAGAAGGCGCGGAGCCCGGTCCTGAGCCACTCGGGCGCCCAGCTCGAGTACCAGCGCGGCTTCGCGCGCCAGTGCGATTCGGGCCTGAGCAAGATCGTGGTCTCCATCATCGAGAACGGCGCCGGGTCGGTCGGGGTGTTCGCGCGCCCGGCCTTGCCGAAGACGCGCTTCACCTCCGGAAAGGCCATGAGCAGCTTGTCCTGGACCTGCAGGGCCTTCTGCGCCTCGGCCACCGACATTCCGGGCTGGACCGCCGACGGCATGTAGAGCAGCGACCCCTCCCGCAGCGGCGGCATGAACTCAGAGCCGAGCTTGAAGTAGACCGGCAGAGTGCCTCCGACCATCGCGAGGCTGACCAGCACCGTGGCCTTAGCGTGTCGGACAACGAAGCGGCACGGGCGCTCGTAGAGGCGGTGGAGCAGCCGGCTGATGGGGTGCTTCTCCTCGGAGAAGTAGGTGCCCACGAAGAGCCGACTGGCGAGCCAGGCGATCGGCCGCGGCTTGAAGCGAAAGGGATCGATGCGCGCAAAGAGCATGCGCATGGCTGGATCGAGCGTGATCGCGAGCAGGGCGGCGATCGCCATGGCCAGGTTCTTCGAGTAAGCCAGCGGCTTGAAGAGCCTGCCTTCCTGATCCACGAGAGTGAACACCGGCATGAAGGCCACGGCGATGACCAGGAGCGAGAAGAAGACCGAGGGACCCACCTCGAGGAGCGCCTCGAGACGTATCCGGTGGAAGTCGCCCTTCCTCCCCGCGGCCTGCCAGAGGTGGATCTTGTTGTAGGCGTTCTCGACCTCGACGATGGCCCCGTCGACGAGCACGCCGATCGAGATCGCGATGCCGGCCAAGGACATCAGGTTAGCGTTGAGCCCCATGAAGTACATGGGGATGAAGGCGAGAGCGACGCTGATGGGGATGGTGAGGATCGGGACCGTGGCCGACGGGATGTGCCACAGAAAGAGCAAGATGATCAGCGAGACGATCAGGATCTCCTCGATGAGCTTGCTCTTGACGGTGTGGATGGCCCGCTCGATGAGGTCGGAGCGGTCGTAGGTCGTGATCACCTCGACGCCCTCGGGCAGCGAGGGCTCGAGCTCCGCGAGCTTGGCCTTGACGCGGTCGATGACCGTGAGCGCGTTCTCGCCCTGCCGCATCACGACGATGCCCCCGACCACGTCGCCCTGCCCGTTGTAATCGGCGAGGCCGCGACGCATCTCGGGGCCCAGCGCCACTGTGGCGACGTCCGTGACGGTGATCGGCGTGCCGTCCTCGGTTCTGAGGACCAGCTTCTCGAGATCCGAGATGGACTTCACGTAGCCGCGACCGCGCACCATGTACTCGCGTCCGCCCAGCTCGACCAGTCGACCGCCCACGTCCTGGTTGCCTCGCCGGACGGCCTCGAGCACCACGTCGAGCGGGAGCTTGTAGGCCGCGAGCCGCGCCGGGTCGACGGTGATCTGGTACTGCCGCACTTGACCGCCGACGGTGGCCACCTCGGCGACCCCGGGCACGCTCTGGACTGCGTAGCGCAGGAACCAGTCCTGATAGCTGCGCAGCTCGTCACTCGAGTGCTTGCCTGAGCGATCGACGAGCGCGTACTGAAAGACCCAGCCCACGCTGGTGGCGTCCGGTCCGAGCTCCGTCTTCACCCCCGCAGGAAGCTGGGGTGTGATCTTGGAGAGGTACTCGAGGACCCGGGTGCGCGCCCAGTAGATGTCCGTGCCGTCCTCGAAGACGACGTAGACGTAGCTGAAGCCGAAGTCCGAGAAGCCTCGGATGGCCTTGACCTTGGGCGCCCCGAGGAGGGAGGTGATGATCGGATAGGTCACCTGATCCTCGAGGAGGTCGGGGCTGCGGTCCCAGCGCGAGTAGACGATCACCTGGGTGTCGGAGAGGTCGGGCAGCGCGTCGAGAGGGATGTTCCTCATCGTCCAGTACGCGATCGTCAGCGTGACCAGAGTGCCGGCTATGACGAGGTATCTGTTCTCGGCTGAGAAGCGAATGATCCGCTTGATCATCGGCGCGTCGCTCCAATCGCCGAGAGGGAGGACCGGAGCTGTGACTCGGAGTCCACGAGGAAGTTGGCGCGACTGACGATCTGCTCACCCTCGGTGAGGCCCTTCAGCACCTCGATCTGGTCGCCGCGCTTCGCCGCGAGCTGGACCACACGCGGCTCGAACTTGCCGTCGCCGAGAGCCATGAACACCACGTCCTGGGTGCCCGAGCGCACCACGGCGTCGGCGGGGATCCGCAGCCCCTCGCGCTTCGTCCCTTCGAGCACCACCTCGCCGAACATCTCCGGCGCGAGGGTGCGCGTCGCGTTGCTGAGGTGAATGTGCACCTTCGCCGTACGCGTCTTGGGGTCCAGAAGGGGATCGATGAACGCGACCTTACCTTTGAAGGTGCGGCCCGGGTACGCCTGCACGGTCAGCGTGGCCGGCATCCCGACGCGCACCCGGGAGAGGTCCGTCTCGTAGGCGTCGGCCATCAGCCACACCACGCCGAGATCGGTGATCTCGAAGGGCGCGTCGCCCGGATTGACGCGCGCGCCCTGGACCACGTTCTTGGCGGTGACCACCCCCGAGATGGGGGACAGGAAGGTGAGCACCCTCAACGGCGTTCGCGTTCGTTCGAGCCGCTCGAGCTCCCCCGGCGGCACGTCCCACAGCTCGAGCTTTCGCCGCGCCGACGCGACCAGCGTGTCGCCGTCGCGGGTCCGTGCGCCGCCCTTGGCGAGAGCCACCTGGGTCTCGAGGGCGAGGAGGTACTCGTTCTCGGCGGCCAGCAGCGAGGGGCTGTAGATCGAGAACAGCGGCTCGCCCCTCCGGACGCGCCGCCCGACGAAATCGACGTACAGGCGTTCGATGTACCCCTCGACCTTGACGTTGGTCTTGCGCACCCGGGTCGGATCGATCTGGACGCGTCCGACGGTGCGCCAGCTCTCCGCGACGGAGCCGCGGGTCACGAGGGCCGTGCGCAGGCCGAGGAGCTGCTGCCGCACCGGGTCGATCGTCACGGGGGCGAGGCCCGGGACGGGTGGGGCTCCCGCCCCTTGGGCCTCGTCGGCGTAAACCGGGAGGTAGTCCATCCCCATCTCGTCCTTGCGCGGGGTGGGCGAGGTCTGTCGGGGGTCCATGGGCGATCGATAGAAGCGGATCGCGCGCCTTGCTGGCGGCGTGGCTCCGTCGTGGGCGGACGGGCCGTGCCTCACCTCGACCAGCTTCATCCCGCAGATCGGGCAGTCGCCCGGGTGGTCGGAGGTGATCGACGGGTGCATGGGGCACTGGTACAGAGGCTTCGCCGCGGGCGCAGCCGTGGGAGCGCGTGGGGCGCCGCCCTCGCGCATCCATAGCCAGACCGCGCTCCCCCCGAGAAGGGTTCCGAGCAGCAGGAGGCCCACCGCGGGCCAGAGGAACCGCCTGGACTCTTGCGGCGAGCTCGCGTGAGTGATGGCGTGCGGGTCCATGTTGGTCCTCCTCCGGCTACATCCGAGGCATGGAGGTGGCGCCTGTCGCGCCTGCCGGCTGCAGCGACGGTGCGCCGGGGCCGGCCGACGCGTTTCCGCCCATGACGCCGGCGCCCGGCACGGAAGACCCGCTCATGCCGCTCGCCACAGGACCGACCGGAGCGTCCAGGCTCACCTCGCGGCGGGCGATCTCGACCCGCTGGATCGCGGCGATCGACTCGTAGAACGCGTTGAGGTCGGTGACGTACCCGACGAGGGCCTCCAGAACCGAGGCGAAGGTGACGCGACCCACGCGATACTGGGCCATCGTGCTCGACACGGTGGCCTCGGACTGCACGAGCAGCCCCGAGCGGTACAGGCGGTTGGTGTCGATCAGGGCCTCGGTCAGCGTCAGGCGCTCCATGACCCGCTGGCGGAGCAACTGGCGGGTGGCCTCGGCGCCATGTGCGGCAGCCGCCTCCCGGAGGCGATTTTCCGCGACGGCGCGCGCCTGTTTGCTGCCGCCCCAGATCGGCAGGGAGAAGGCCAGGCCGGCCTGCCACATCGGTTCGAACTTCCCCCAGCGCGGCATCACGCCCGCGGTCACGGTCAGGTCGGGGAAGTAGTCCTTCTGGGCGAGCTTGACGAGCGTCGCCGACTGCTTCACGGCGAGCCGCGATCTCTTGAGCTCGGGACTCTGCGCCTCCGCTTCCTCGAAGGCAGCCGTCTTGCTGGGGGGCGTGGGATCGGGGAGGTCGACCAGCGACTGGCTGGTAGCTATGGGAGCGCGGAAGGGCTGCCCTCGCATCCGGTTCAGGACCGCCAGGCGTCGTCGATTCTCGGCCTCGAGCGCCCAGCGGCGCTGCCTGAGGCGGCTGCGTTCGAGCTGGGCCCGGAGGATATCCGATTGCGCCCCATCGGCTGACTCGTAGCGGGCTCGCGCCAGCCCTTGGGCTTGCGTCCAGAGCGCGTCGAGCTTGGTGAGCAGCTGGAGCTGTGCTCTTCCCAAGAGGAGGTCGAGGTACGCGCGCTCGACCTCGGCTCGGATCGACAGCCACGCGCGCTGGAGATCTGATTCGGCCTGGTGGACTCCTAGAGTGATCACGTCACCCCGGAGCTCGCGCTTGCCGTACCAAGGGAAGGTCTGGGAGGCCATGACGGTGAGGTAGCTCGTTTCCATCTCGCCGATCTGGAGCCTCCGGAAGCCATCGTTCTGGATGCCCAGCGTCAGGACCGGGTCGGGGAGGGCTCGCACCTGGGGCGCTCGAGCGAGGTCCGCCCGGATCGTGGCTCGCGCCTGGGCCAGCTCCGGACGCTTCTCGAGGGCTTCCTTGACCAGGCCGGCGAGCACGGGATCGTCGAGCGGCGCGGGCCCCACCCCCGCGACGGCCGGTTCTCCCGCGAGCGCGGCGCGCCCGAACAGCAGGAGCAGTGCAGTCCCGAGTGAGAGGGACCGCGCCCCGGCGCGCGTCGTGCTCGTGTGGACCATCATCGCGCTCTCCGTTCCGCTGAACCCCCGCTCGGAGGTCCTACTCCACGACGATCACGCCGGCGATCATGTCCATCGCGCAGGCGTACCGGATCCTCCCGGGCCGGGCCGGCGTGAAGGTGACGCGCACGGCCTGATTCAGCGGCAAGGGCTTGTGGATGCCGAAGTCCTTGATGACGATGTGGGTCGCGCAGGTGCGCGTCGCTTCGCGGGTGACGACCAGCGTGACAGGCTTGCCCGCCGTGACGGTCACCTTCGCCGGGACGAAGCCTGCGGAGGTGACGGAGAGCTTGATCTCCTGGGCTCGCTGGGGCCGAGCGGCCGCGCGCTTCGAACGCGTCGCCTCCGCGTGGCTGTCGCCGGCACACCCTTCGACGGCGATCCACGCCCCCACCACGAACACGGCCACGAGCTTGCTCGAGGTACCCATGACGGACTCCTCCGGTGCGCCGGTCAGCCCGGCAGTGCGAAGCGAACGACGAGGAAAGCTCACTGCGGCAGGGCATTGCAGGAGTTCGGCCAAGAGCGGATTCCGCTCGATGGGAGCGGCTTGCCGAGTAACTTCAAGCTTCCGTGGTCACCCCTGGATGCCCGAGAAGCCGGAGTGACGAATAGTCTTCGACACAGTGGCGAAGGTCGCCCCGGGGGGCCCGAGACGACGTGCGGCGTCGGAGGTGGAGGACGGGGTTCTAGACTCTTGGCTGCGGGGTCGTGGGGCCGGCCGAGGTCCCCTCCGGCAGCAGCACGGAGAAGCGGACCCCGCGTCCAGCCGGGAGGTTCTCGACCTCGAGCAGGCCGCCGTGCTGCTCGACGATGCGGGCGGCGATGGAAAGGCCGAGCCCGGAGCCGCTCTCCTTGGTGGTGAAGAACGGATCGAAGATGCGCTCCAGTTTCGCCTCGGGGATCGTCGGTCCGGTGTTCTCGATGCGGATCACGGCGAAGGCCTGCCGATGTCGTTGCTCCCGAGCCAGCTGGAAGCTCAGGCTTCCTGCAGCGGCCTCCATCGCCTGAAGGCCGTTCAACGAGATATTGAGCAGCACCTGAACCAGTTGCTGTTCGTCGGCCGCGACGGTTTGCGCGGGGTCGGCCGTGCGCTCCGGCACCTCGATGGTCACGTGGTCCCGCTGCGCCTGTGGGGCGATGAGGGTCCGCACGCGTTCGACCACCTGCGCGAGATCGACCGACCGACGCTCGGGGGGCGAGGGGCGCGCGAAGGAGAGGAAGCGCACGGCCACGCTCTCCAGACGATCGATCTCCTGCCGGTGGAGCTCCCAGAGGCGGTGCTGGGGCGCGTCCTTGGGAACCACGGCGTCCACCACCTCCGCGGTGCCGCGGAGGGCGTGAAGGGGGTTCTTGATCTCGTGCGCCATGGCCGACACCATCTCCCCGAGCGCTGCGAGTCGTCCCGCGCGGATGAGCTCTGCGGCGGTCCGCTGCTGCTCCTTCAGCGCCTCACCGAGCTCGTGCTGCCGCGCGCGCTCCCGGTCGACGAGGCGGCCGGTGACCCCCCCCACCACCAGATAGAGCAGAAGCTCGAGGCTCTTCTCCAGGGGCGCCGCCGGGTCCATGTGACCGAGGTGGGTGAAGGCGTGCGGGCTGTAGGCCGCGGTGACCAACGTAGCCACGAGCAGCCCGCCCCGCAGACCACAGGAGAACGAGGCCAGGATGATGGGCAGGTAGTAGAGCCGGCGAAGAATGTCGTGGAACCCATGATGCTCTGCGCCGGTAAGGTAATGCAGGACCGTGATCACGACCGCCGGCACCCAGGCGGCGAGCAGCATAGCGGGAGAGAAGAGTCCCCGGCGGGGAGGGCGGGTCCCCGTCGGCACGTTACGGGCGCTCGGGTTTTCCACGGCGAAGTCCGAATTTCTCGAGCCGGTAGACGAGGATGTGACGGGGGATGTGCAGGAACTGGGCGGCCTGCGAGATGTTGCCGCCCTTCAGGTCCAGCGCACGTTCGATCACGCGTCGTTCGAGGTCGACGAGCGAAATTCCCTCCGGAGGAAAGGGCGGCCACGCTTCGAGCGAGGGCGAGGTGTGTGCCGAGGCGGCAGCGCTGCTGGCGAACGCGGGCGGCAGGTCCATGGTGCGCAGCTCGTCCTCGCTGAGAATCACCAGGCGCTCGCAGACGTTCTCGAGCTCACGGACGTTGCCCGGCCAGGGGTAGCGGCGAAGCGCGCGGAGCAGCTCATCGGAGAGCTGGAGCTCGCGGTCGGGAGCGATGCGTTGCAGGAAGTGGCGGGCGAGAGGCTCGACGTCCTCCGGGCGACTGCGGAGCGGCGGGACGTTCAGCTCCACCACGTTGAGTCGGTAATAGAGGTCCTCTCGGAACGCCCCCGTCTCGATGAGCCGGGGCAGCTCCTGGTGGGTCGCGGCCACCACGCGCACGTTGATGGGCACCGGATGGTCTGAACCGAGCACGTCGATCACCCGTTCCTGCAGGGCGCGCAGTAGCTTGCTCTGCAGGGCGGGGGACATCTCGCCGATCTCGTCGAGGAGCAAGGTGCCGCCCTCGGCCTTGCGGAAGCGGCCCGCCCGGGCTCGCACGGCTCCCGTGTAGGCGCCCTTCTCGTGCCCGAAGAGCTCCGATTCGAGGAGCTCGGCCGGCATGGAGGCGCAGTTTACGGCCACGAAAGGCTTCTCGGCGCGCGGACTTCGGCTGTGGATGCGCCGGGCGACGAGCTCTTTTCCCGTTCCGCTCTCCCCGGTGATGAGCACCGAGGCCTCGCTTCGCGCCACCCGGTCCACCGTGCGCAGCAGCCCTTGCATGGGCTCGGAGACGGCAACGATCTCGCGCTCGATGCCGGCTGCCCGGAGGCGCAGCGCCCGGACCTCGATGCCCAGGCGCCGCCGCTCGAGCGCTCGGCTGGCCGCGAGCAAGAGCTCGTCCCGGCCGAAGGGTTTTTGTAGGAAGTCGTACGCGCCGGCCTGCATGGCCTCGACGGCGGCTTCGACGCTGCCGTGGGCGGTGATGACGATGATCGGTACCTCCGGGGCCTGGCGCCTCACCTCGGCGACGAGCTCCATCCCCGAGAGCTTCGGCATGCGGAGGTCGGTGATGACGAGGTGGTGCCGTTCGGGCGAAAAGAGCGAGAGGGCTTGCTTGCCGTCCGGCGCCGCGTCCACCGCGTAGCCCGCCTCGGTCAGGTTGAAGATGCTGAGCTCTCGCCCGGTCAGATCGTCGTCGGCGAAGAGAATCCGCTCGCTCATGCGCGCACGCTAGCAGGAGCGAGGTGGCGCGGCAATCGACGCACGACCCGTGTTACCGTCACCGCGCGGCCAAACGTTTTTTGGCATTCCGGCGCGACCCTACCTACACTTGACGGGCCAAAGGCCGGTTCGTCCCTGGGGGGCACCGGCCGGGCGCCGATCGTAAGGAGACGCGAGATGCGGAGCACTGGAGCACGGGGCGCGGTTTCTGTTGTCGCCGGTAGGACGCTGAGGACGCTGGCGGTCGTGGCCGTCGCCCTGGCGGCGGGCTGTAGCGATCCGGAGCCGGTCGTCTATCCCGATCCCACGATCAGCGGTTTCTCGCCGACCGAGGGCCCCACGGGCACCGAGGTCACGATCACCGGGACGAACTTCAGCACGGCCGGCTTCAACCTGGTGAAGTTCAACGGCGCCACCGCCACCGTGAGCGCGGCGACGGCCACCGAGCTCAAGGTGACCGTCCCCGACGACGCGACCACGGGGAAGGTCACGGTTCACAACGGCAGCGCGCTCGCCACCTCGAGCGGGGTCTTCACCGTCACGGGCTCGACGGTGAAGCCGCCGGACAGTCCGCCGATCATCACGAACTTCTCGCCGATGAACGGGCCGGTGGGGACGGTCGTGACCATCACGGGGAGCGGTTTCGTCGCGACTCCCACGAGCAACACGGTCACGATCGGCGGCGCGCTCGCCACGGTTACCGCTGCCTCGCCCACCTCGCTCTCGGCGACGGTGCCTGCGGGAGCCGTGACCGGCCCCATCTCCGTCTCCACCCTGCGGGGAACCTTCACCACCAAGGCCAACTTCACCGTCGCGCAGGCCCCGGAGGCCCCCGAGACGCCGATCGCCATCGCCGTGAACGCCACGCAGGTCAACCTGAGCTGGGGTCCGGTGAAGGAGGCCACGGGCTACAACCTCTACCGCAGCGAGACCCCCGGGGTCGCGCTGACGCAGGCCAACCGGATCACCGCCGCGCCGGTGCCGAGCTCGCCCTACGCCGACAAGGGGCTCACCACCGGGACCGCCTACTACTACGTCATCACCGCGGTGAACGCGCACGGCGAGAGCCGTGCCTCCAAAGAGGTGAGCGCGGTGCCGACGCTGCCTCCCCCCGCGCCGCCCGCCATCGCGTCCTTCTCGCCCACCAACGGCACCGTCGGAACCGCGGTCACGATCACGGGCAGCTACTTCAGCCCCATCGCCACCAACAACACGGTGCTCTTCGGCGGCGGCGTGCCGGCGGTGGTCAGCACGGCGACGGCGACCTCCCTCTCCGTGACCGTGCCGGCGGGAGCCACGACGGGCGAGCTCACGGTCACGACGGCTTCCGGCACGGCGAAGTCGGCGAGCCCCTTCGTGGTGCTCCTGCCGCCCGATCCGCCCACCAACGTCACGTCCATCGCCGCGAGCGCGACGCTCGTGAACATCAACTGGACCCCGGTGAAGGGCGCGACCGGCTATCACGTCTACCGCACGACCACCCCCGGCGTGGCGACCACCACGGGCAACCGCATCACGAGCGCGCCCGTGACGGTGTATCCGTACGCCGACAGCGGCCTGACGACGGGGACGGCCTACTATTACGTGGTCACGGCGCTCAACGCGTACGGCGAGAGCCAGCCCTCCAAGGAGGTGAGCGCGGTACCGAGCACGCCGCCGCCGTCGCCGCCGGTGATCGCGTCCTTCGCGCCGACGAACGGGACCGTGGGAACGGCCGTCACGATCACGGGGAGCTACTTCAGCGCGATCGCCACCAACAACACGGTGCTCTTCGGCGGTGGGATCCCCGCGGTGGTCAACTCCGCCGCGCCGACCACGCTCACGGTGACGGTCCCTGCCGGCGCGACGACGGGGGCGATCACCGTCACGACCGCGTCGGGCACCGCCACCTCGGCGAGCCCCTTCGTGGTGCTCTTGCCGCCGGACCCGCCGGGTGGCGTGACCGCCATCGCGGTGAACGCGACCCAGGTGAACGTGAGCTGGAGCCTGGTGAAGGACGCGACAGGGTACAACATCTATCGGACCACCACGCCCGGCGTGGCGCTCACGGCGGGCAACCGCATCACGGCCACGCCGCTGGCGGGGCCGCCGCACGCCGATACGGGCCTGACGACCGGGACGGCCTACTACTACGTCGTCACGGCCGTCAGCGCGAACGGCGAGAGCCGCGCCTCGACCGAGGTGAGCGCGGTGCCGACCACCCCGCCGCCTTCGCCCCCCTCGATCGCCTCCTTCTCGCCGACCAACGGCACCGTGGGCACGGTGGTCACGATCACGGGCAGCTATTTCAGCTCGATCGCCACGAACAACACCGTCTTCTTCGGCGGGAACGCGCCGGCGGTGGTCAGCGCGGCCACGACCAGCTCGCTCACCGTCTCCGTGCCCGTCGGGGCGACGACCGGACCGATCACCGTGACCACCGCGTCGGGAACCGCCACCTCGGCCGCGTCCTTCGTAGTCCTCACGGCCCCCGCTGCGCCGACGGGGGTCACGGCGGTGCCGGCGAGCTCGACGCAGGTGAACCTGAGCTGGACGCCGGTGACCGGGGCGACCGGCTACCACGTCTACCGGAGCACCACCGCGGGGGTCACCGTCTCGGTCGGGAACCGCATCACCGGCACGCCGGTCGCGACGCCGCCCTACGCGGACGCGGGGCTCACCGCGGGCACGACCTACTACTACGTGGTCACGGCGCTGAACGCGAACGGCGAGAGCACGGGCTCTACGGAGGTGAGCGCGACGCCGCCGGTAGCGCTGCCGGCGCCCGGTGGAGTCACCGCGGCCGCGGGGGTCGGGCAGAACACCGTGAGCTGGAATCCGGTGGCCGGCGCGGCCTCGTACAACATCTACTACGCGACGGGGGCCACGATCCCGACCACGGCGAGCACGAAGATCGCCAACGCCAAGAGCCCCTACGTGCATAGCAACCTGACCATCGGCCTGCGGTACACCTACGTGGTCACGGCCGTGAACGCGCAGGGCGAGAGCGTGGCTTCGATGTGGGTCGAGGCCACGCCGGTGGTGCCCGTGGTGGTGGCCCGCGTGGTGAGCGGCATCCCGCAGACCATCCTGCAGAGCAACGCCGAGGTGAGCGTGAAGGACAGCGCGGGGGTCGCGGTGCCGATCGCCACGGTGACCTTGAACGGCACGCCGCTCGGCTACGACTCGGCGAGGGCGATCTACAAGGGCTACGTGGCCGTGGCGGCGGGCGGCGCGGTGGAGCTCTCCGTCAGCGTGAACGGCGCGGTCTTCTCGCTGCCGACGGGGATCACGCAGTTCACGACGTATCCGACGATCACCTCCCCGACCAACGGAACGATCTGGTTCTCGAACGACATGACGCTCCTCACCAAGTGGAACGCGGGAGCCCCCGTCACCGGAACCTACAACTACGGCAGCATCATCTTCGACACGGTGTCGGTGAACCCGTACTGGGCGAACAGCCTCTACTGGAACAACTTCATCTCGCCCTCGCTGGCCAACCCGGGGGTCGGGTCGCTGGTGCCGAAGGGTGTGGTGGCGGTGAACAAGAGCGTGGCCCTGTTCGTCTACATCAGCAAGACGGAGACCGTGACGCTCGGGGGGGCAGCCGGCGGGACCTCGGTGGGGAGCGTGGACATCATCGGCGCGAGCATCCCGGTAACACTCACGACCAGCACGCCCTAGTCATCGTCGCGTAGCGACCTCCTCGCGAGGTCAGCTCGCCCGAGCGCTCGCCCTTCCCGTCCCCCTTCTCGCTCCCCTCTACCTCGCCATCCTCCCCAGCTGCTCTTTCAGCTCGTGTCGCACGAGCGCCGACGGCTCGCGTCGAAGGCGCCGCTCGAGGAGCGCGCGGGCTTTGGGGCTCCGGCAGAGGCGCAGGCTCTCGGCGGCGGCGCGGCGCACGTCGAGCTGTGCGTGATCGAGGAGCGGCGCGAGCACGGGGAGCGCCTCGGGGCCGGCCACCACGGCGAACGAGCTCGTGGCCTGCTGCAGATCGAGGAGCTCCATCCCCGGCCGGTCGACGCGGGTCCCGACCACCACCGCCTGCAGCACCCGGCGCGTGGTCGCGCTCGGAAAGAGGCGGAGCACGGTCAGGGCCCGGTTGCGCGCGAGGCGCCGCGTGGGCGACGGACGCGCCACGATCTCGTGCAGGAGGAGCTCCACGTTCGGGTGGAGCCGCTCGAGCGCGGCCCGGCTCGGGACCTCCTCGATGGCGGAGAGCGCCAGCTCCACCTTGCCGCGCGGAGAGAGGCTCTTCCGGTCGTCGGCCCTGGCCGCTCCGGCGAGACAGAGGGTCGCGGTGAGGATCGTGATGCGTCGGAGCATGGCTCTGCTACCTCTGGCCTAGAAGCCCGCGAGCGGGCTGTTGAGGATCACGCGGATCTGCTGCGGGCTGAGCTGGTTCCCCTGGAACATCTCGGTGCTCTCCGCGGCGAAGAACATCAGGTTCTTGTCGCTCGTGTCCGTGTCGGGCAGCGGGTCGAGCCCCCGACACCAGGAGGCCCCGATGTCGTACTGGCAGCTCAGGTTCGGGCCGCACGGGCAGGGGCAGACCACCTTCTTCGCGTCCTTGTCGTAGCCCGGGTTCACGATGTTCTCCTGGTTGTGGAAGAGCCCCAGGTAGTGGCCGATCTCGTGGGCCAGCGTGTGCGCCGGGTTGTAGGACGAGTTCTTCTCGAGGCACGCGGTCTGCATCGACATCGCGATCCCCGATGACGCGGTGCCGTGGATCCCGGGCGGCCCCGGGATGCCGCCCGAGATGCCGAGCACCATCCCGCCGAGGGTCGTGCTCTTGATCTCCCGCACGAAGAAGATGTTCAGGGACGGGAGCGCGAGCGCGCGCGACGAGGCGAAGAGGGACTGCAGCTCGCGGGGCTGCCCCTGCTCGGGGACCTCGATCACGTCGAGGGCGGGGCTGTTCAGGTCGTGGAAGGTCTCGTACCCGATGGTCAGCCCGGCGTTCTTCAGGATCGAGCGCATGTTCGTCCCGACGGTGCGGAACCAGGCGTGCGTCGCCGCGGTGGCCGCGTTCAGCGTCGGCCCCGGGATGCAGGTCCCCTGCAGGTTGAGGAAGAACCAGTTGATGTTCAGCGTCCCCTTCTGCGCCGTGCCGAGCTTGGTCGTGAGCTTCACCGTGACCGGCAGGTCCATCTTCGTGGCCACGACCTGATAGGTGTGAATCCCGGGGGTGATCTTGAGCGTCGGCACGTTCGGGTAATAGAGGTTCGCCACCTGCTCCGCGGGGTAGTAGCGCGTGGCCGAGCTGTAGAACTTGCACGAATCGCCCGTGGGCTCGACGAGCACGTTGCCCGTGGGGTCCGCGAGCCGCGCCACGAGTCCCGCCTCGCTCGCCGAGCCGACCTCGGTGGTCAAGACGAAGCTCGTGGCGTGCGGCGGCAGGTCGAAGCCCTTGACCTCGCCGGCCTTGAAGGCGCCGAGGGTGTAGGTGCCGACGGCGGCGTGCGGCAGACAGCCTCGGTACGGCGGGGTCGCGCCGTCCAGGATCAGGTTGACGGGCATGCAGGCCAGCCCCTGGCAGTTCTTCGCCTCGGCGCAGCCCTCCATGCAGAAACCGTAGTAGCAGTGGCTCGAGGCGCAGTCGCCGTCTTTCGCGCACGCTCCGCCGGCGACGCCCTTGCCGGCCACCGGGATGCAGTCGGCCTCGGCGCCGTCGAAGGCGTTGTTCCGGTCCGCGTCGAGCTTCTCGAGGCCGCAGACGTACCCGCCGGGGCAGACCTCCGACCCGGCGCACTTGACCGAGCAGATGCGTCGCGTGGGGAGGCAGTAGCCGGTGGCGCACTCGCCGTCCCCGCGGCAGGCCTGGCCGAGCGGCTTGCCGGGCTTGGCCACGCACTTGCCCGTCTCGGGCTTGCAGGTGAAGCCGGGGAGGCACTGGTCCTCGGTTTTGCACGGCGGCAGGCACTTGCCATCCTGGCAGCGCTGGTCGCCGCCGCAATCCGGGTCGCTCTTGCACGGCGGCTTGCAGCGACCGTCGCGGCAGACGTCGCCGCTCTTGCAGAACTGGCCGCGCGTGCACTTGGGGCGGCAGACGCCGTAGTCGCAGACGTAGCCGTCCCGGCAGGCCGAATCGGCCTCGCAGGCGTCGAAGCACCACTTGTAGTTCAGGTAATCATGGCAGGTCGCGCCGTCGGGGCAGGCGCCGTCGGTCTTGCAGTCCTTGTAGCAGTAACCTTCCTTGAAGCTCACGTCGGTCAGGCAGCCGCCCGCCTTGCAGTGGCCGCTGTCGGTGCAGGCGGCGCCGACCTCGCCTTCGGCCGGCGGCTGACTGGGGGTGGGAGCTTCTTCCTGCTCACAACCGGAGATCGTGCGGAGAAACAGGAGCGCGAGGGCGAGGGGAACAACACGACGCAAATGCACGAACGAACCTCCTTCGTGACGACGGGTCAGCGCGATGCCATCTCCACCCTCCACTGGCGCTCCGGCCGGCTTTCGATGGGCCGTGCGCTCCTCGGACGCGAGCGGCGACTGACCGACCGCCCCGTCCCCGATCATCGACGGCGCAGCATAGCTCAACAGGTGCGCCTCGGGGCAAGTGCGGCGCGCTATGACAGAGAAGTCCGGATTCCCGACCCAGAGTCGGAGCCCGCGAGCGCGCGTCGCAGCGCGGGGTCGGGAGCTTTCGGCTGTGATCTCCACCCGCTGACGCGGCGCCCACGGGTGGCACGTTCGGTGCTGTAGAAGGCCTCGACCGCGGCCGCGGCGAGCTGGGTTCGGGGACGCTGTGAAGGATGTGGGCAACCCCGGCGTGAACGTTCGTTACCAAGATCGGGACTCGGGAGCAGGCGAGGCCAAGGAATCCAGGGACCTTGCCATCTGGCACCGGTTCTGCAAACGCTGGCGGCACACGATGGGCCGACGCGAGGGAGGACGCACCATGAGACGAGAGAGACGACTGGCTGTGCTGTCGCTGTGCGCGGTGGGAACCAGCGGTTGGGTGATGGGCTGCGGCGGCGGGCCGTCGCCCGAACAGGTGCGCGAGCGCACCTCGATGGTCGTCGGGCGTCTGCTCGGGTCCGCCGGGGATGCGCTCGAGAACGCCCGGGGGATGGACGCGCTGAAGCAGCTCTTTCAGGGCACCGCCGTGGTGGAATCGCACTGGAGCGGCGGCGCGCCCGTCACGACCCCGCCCGGGATGCCGCCGTCGGACCCGATGCCCGTGCCCGTCGACACCATGGGACGCTCGAAAGACCTGCGAAAGGGCTCGCTCGAGCTCGCGGCGCAGATCGACCAGACCCTGAGCCAGACCATCTTTCACCCGGGAAACGTGGAATCCTCGGGCGGAGGGAGCACGACCTTTCTGCTGCGGGGAAGCGTGGTCTGCGTCAACGGCGGTGGCTTCGGCTCGGGCTCGGTGGGCCGCGCGCCGACGCCGGTCCCCTTGCCTCCCATGCCGAATGGGGATTCCTCCTCGGGTTCGGGGGGTAACGGTGGTGGCGACGACATGCCGGCCGACTCCTTCGGTGGTTCGGACGACGTGCCGATGGGTAACGGCAGCGGCAGCGGCAGCAGCAAGCAGTCGAGCTGCGTGCAGTCCGTGGACCAGCTCCAGCTCCGCATCGTGGCCACGCTCGTCGAGCCCGACGGCGTGGACCTCGCACTGCGCGTGGGCGCGGGGAGCGACCCGATCGTGGTGCTGGAGCTGCGGCCGGGGAGCGTCACCGTGCGCGGGGACCTCGCCGCGGCCAAGGCGGCGGTGCAGCAGATCCTGGCCATTACGGGAGCCAAGGCACCGCAGCTTCCAACAGTGATGGAGGGAGTGATCGAGGCGAGCCTGACCTTCGCGACGGGCAGTCTCTCGGCGAAGGTCTCGGTGCTCGAGGAGGTCCGCATCGAGGGGACGACCCCCGACGGCGCGTACCGCTTCAAGGTGGCGCAAGGGACGCCGGTGGCCTCGGCCTCGCTCGAGGCGGGGAAGGTGACCGCGGCGAGCACGTTCGGCCGCCTCGAGGGGAGCTGGCCCGCGCGCTGGTTCTGGAGCCGGGCGCGCGGACAGGTGGCGCTGGTCGTACCCGCGGCGCGCGCTACCGCCACCGCCACGGCGCAGAAGCTCGCCATCACCGGCGTGAGCCTCGGGGAGGCCACCTCGACCTTCACGCTGGACGGCAAGCCGCTCGTGAAGGTGGACGTGAACCCGCAGGCTGGGCGCAAGCTGGACGTGACCGTCACGCCCTGGCAGAAGGCGCCGCGCTGCGAGGCCAGCCCCGAGCTGGACCTGCAGGTGCGGTTGAACTGGGCGCTGCTCAACCCGTACCTGGTCTCGCCGGTCAAGGTGTGGGCTGCCGACGAGCAGTATCGGTTGCGGCTGCAGGACCCGGGGAAGCACCCGGCGGTGGTGCCGGTGATGGGGAGCACGAGCTCCGACGGCGGCCTTCGGGTGGCCAAGGGGACGCTCAGCCTCGAGACCTTCGTTCAGCCCGGCAAGGTGACCGTCCCCGAGGGGAGCTGCGTCACCTTCTCCCGCACCACGGCCCCCGAGGCGCACGCGATTCTCGGGCCGCTTACCGTCGGCGCCTGCCCGAACTGAAAGCGGCTGACGCTTGCGTCGATCCATCCCGCCATGCGGCGTCGCTCGCTGCGGTGCGTGCTCACAGCGCAAAAAAGGCTGCTGCGCGCGCTCCTCGCTCGCTCCTTGCCTGGCGGGCGCCTCAACGCAAGCGTTCGCCGCTGTGAGCTCGCCCCGATCCTCGGCGGGCGCCACAATGCCCGTCGAGGGACCCGCGCGGGGTGATAGACTTCCTCTATGGAGAAAGATCAGCGCCGGGTCGCGTTTCTGAAGACGCTGCTCGCCGCGGCCTGGGCCGACGGCGAGCTGAGCGCGCGAGAGATCAAGACGCTCGCGGAGTACATGCGGCGGCTGCAGATCACGAGCGACGAGTACGAAGAGCTGCGCCCCTTCATGGAGCAGCGGGTCTCGCTCGGGGACGCGCGCACGATCCTCGAGGCGCAGCTTCAGGCCTTCGCCACCCCCGAGGAGCGCGGGACCTTGCTCGCGGCGGTCGAGGACCTGCTCGTGGTGGACGATCATCTCAATCCGGCGGCGGGGAAGTTCCTCAAGGAGCTGCGCGAGCTCTTCTCGCACGTTCCCACCGCGCCGCTCTTCGTGTCGCGGCTCCGCGCGCTCTGGTCCGTGCCGCCCGAGAAGCGGGGTCAGGCGCGGGCGCACGCGCACCACGGGCCGCGGCACCACTCGCACGCGCTCGTGGATCAGTTCTTTCGCCAGCGGCTCCTCGAGTACCTGCGCAACCAGATGGCGCTCGCGCGGGCCCGTGCGGGGCAGACGCCGGATCAGCCGATCACCGATCACGACCTCTACCGCGTGGCGATCTGGGCCGGGCTCCTGGCGAAGGTGGCGCAGGCCGACAAGAATCTCGCCGACACCGAGGAGGACCAGCTCCTCGAGCTACTGCGTCAGGGTGGCGGCAAGGACCTCCCCGAGCCCGACCTGCGCGTGATCGTCAAGGCCTACGTGGACGACGGTCTCTCGCAGATCGATCTGCCGATCCTGGTGCGCGAGTTCACGCAGATCGCCTCTCCGGACGAGGGGCTCCGGCTCCTCGAGAGCCTCTTCCTCGTGGCGGCGGCGGACGGCCAGCTCCGCCAGTCGGAGCTCACGGTGATCCAGGAGATCGCCTCGGCCGCCGGCTTTCCCGAGGCGCTCGTGCAGCAGGCCTTCGAGCGCTGTAGGGGGCGGATGAAGTCCGGCTGGAACTAAACATAGCCGACTTGGCCGCGATCCATCCCGGCGTGCTGTGTCGCGCCTGCCGGGCGCCTCGCGGCCAATCCGACCATGCTTCATCGAGCAACGAGGTGTTTCTGTATAGGCCGCATCAGCGGCGCCGCCGGCGACGCGTTCCGAGCGTCACCGCCATTACCAGCGCGAGGAGCCCGACCCACCGCGCGGCGGACTCCTCGTCCCGCTCCGCGCCGAGCGTACAGCCGCAACCCGAGCTGAGGGTGCCGCCCACGGGCTTCTGACTGCTAGCGCCGCCGTCTGCCGGGGCGTCTCCGCGCGGGCCGATGGGGCCGCCCTCGCGCGCGTCCACCTTGCCTCCGTCGGTGGCCGCGCCTCCGTCGCCCGGACCCGCGTCGCCCGCACCGCAGCGCGGAGTGGTCCACGAGGGACGTTTGGCGAAGGCCTGCGCCAGATCGGCCAGCAGTTTCGGCCGCTCGCCGATGGCGAAGTCCCGGCCCGTGCCGTCGTCGTTACGGGTCCAGCGGTAGGGTGTGATGGCGCGGATCTTCACCTTGGTGGCGGGGTCCGCGTTGTGCGCCGCCGCCTCAGCGTAGAGCGCCTGGAAGTACCCCACGTCCGCGTCGGGGTAGCAGGCGTTGCCCCCCTTCACGTCGCACGCGTTGCCGCTCTCGGTGAGGAAGATCGGCTTGCCGGTGAGGCCCTCCGCCTCCATCACCCGGATGTAGTCCTTGTAGATGCGGAACTGGGCGTGCCAGGTGTCGTTCCAGGTGGTGGTGCCCGGGCACTCGTCGATGGTGGTATCGGTCTGGGTCGCTGCGCTCGTCACGAAGCTCGGGGCGAGCGCGCTCCCCGTCGGTGCGCGGGTGTACGCGTGCGCCGCCACTCCGTCGGGCGTGACGCCGCGTGCCTTGATGCGCTGGAGGATCGTGCGCAGGCTGGCCAGGCAGCCGGGCGAGTAGGGCGAGTTCGACGAGGCGAGCACCAGGTCGCTTTCGTGCCCCGGCAGGGCGTGGACCTTCTGGTGCACCGCCACGTAGCTCTGCGCGTAGAGGTCCGAGGTGCAATCGGGGTCGCTCTTGCCCGCGGTCACGTTCGGCTCGTTGCCCACGATCCAGACGTGGAGCTCTGCGCACTGCGAGACGTAGCTGGCGAAGGCCGCGGCGTATCGGTCCACGAGTGCGGGGTCGTGCGGGGTGTCCTGGCTACCGTCCAGGTCCAGGCGCTGGATCACCGACAGCCCCCCTGCGACCGCGTTGGCGTGGCAGTCGGCCGCAGCGGGCACCTGCGTGCCGACGTACTTCAGATCGGTGACCCACCCCTTGTCGCAGTCCGGGGTGGTCTTGAGGAGCCACGGGATCGCCTCGGCGTCGTGCATCCCGTTGAGAAGCGCGCTCTGTCCGGGCGGGGGCGCCCCCCGGGCTGGCATGGCGAGCGTGAGAGAGAGCAGGAGTATGGGCGCGGCCGTCGCGCGCACGCCAGGCAGACCCGAGGGTCGTGGGTCAGGGAAGGACGGTGAGCTGCTGCGGCGAGCGCACGCGCTGTCCGCTCCATTCGAGCTCGAAGTAGCCGCTTGCCCCGTCACCCGGGATGGTTACCACGAGGGTCAGACCGTTGTTGAGGACCTTTTTCGGCAGCGGGCGCCCGTTGTACCAGACGGTCACGTCGGTGGCGCCGCTCAGGGACAGGGTCACCTCGTCGCCGCGGCGCACGCTCGTCGGGCTGAAGGAGAAGCTGAGCCCGACCTGGGCCTGCGGCGCGGGGGCCGGGGTCGGCGCGGGCGCGGCGGTCATCCCTCCTTGAGACTGCTGCACCTCGGGGGCCGCCTGGTACGTCGGTCCGGGGGCCGGCTGGTAATGGTGCGCCGGTGGGGGCGGAGGGCCGGGCCGCGCGTACACGTAGCAACCGGTGAGTAGGCTTGCGAGAAAGAGGGCCGTCAGCGTGCGGGTCATGGTGCACCTCCGGCCGACGAGCATGGCGCCTGCCTCGGGCCGTCGTCAAGGCGCGCGCCTCGATGTGCCTCGACGTGTGCCTTAGCGCCGCCTCGGTGCCGCCTCGGTGCCGCCTCGGTGCCGGATGGGGGGCCGCGCTGACCCCCGACGCGCCGTTCGTACCCCCTGCGGGCGCCGCTCCCGGGTCGCCGTCGCCACCACCGCGCGCATGCACTCTCGACGAAACGGAGGGTTGCGCGACGCGCGGCCGCGAGCGCGCCTGGCACTCTGCCTGCAGTGCTGACTCCGCATGAACCCACACAAAGACCCCTCGATGGACCCCACGATGGTGATCGCCGACGACGACGCCGAGCTGCGCGCCGCGGTGGCCCGGATCCTTCGGCGCAGGTTTCCCGACGTCTTGGTCGTCGAGGCCGAGGATGGCGAGATGGCCCTCGACCTGGTGGACGATCAGGTCGTGTGCGTGGTCGCCGACGTGAACATGCCCTATCGGGATGGCTTCTCGGTCTGCTGGACCCTGCGCCACTCCGACGCCTTCGCCCCGTGGCACGACGTGCCGGTGATCCTCATGTCGGGGGCCTTCCACGACCGGCCGGCCCTCGAGCGGGCGTGGATGGCGGGGAGCGCGTTCGTCGTGCCCAAGCCCTTCAACGAAGAGCGGCTGGTGCGCGCGGTGGCGAGCACCACGGGGCTCGTGCCCGTGCGGCGCGAGACGCCTCCGGAGCTCCCGGCGCCGCTCGCGTTGCCCGCGATGCCGCGCCCGAACGTGGAGGCCCTGTGGCTGCCGGACGACCTCTTCCCGGAGCTGGTCTTCGATCGGCTGCGAAAGGCGTGATCCGCGCGCAGCAGCCGGGCTCCCTCGTGGCCCCTGCGGGCCCTCAGAAGGCCACGCCTAGGCCCACCGCGCCGTAGGCCGCCGCGTGGGCCAGCCGCTCCGACTCCACGGTGACCACGCTCAGCCCGAGTCCGCCGCGGGCCTCGGCGAAGAGCGCCGCGTAGAGCCGGACGCGCAGCGCACCCCCGGCCTCGAGGCGGAAGCCCAGGGGATCCGAGCCCTCGATGCGGCGTCCGCGCAGCATCACCGGCCCGCTGCCGAAGTGCCCCTGGTACCCGAGCGCGAGCTCCGCCTTCAGCACCACGTGGGAACCGAGGGGCAGCCGTCCGGTGGCGCCGAGGAGCGCGGCCACGCGGTGCAGGGCGAAGGCCTGGCCCGTGCTCGCGTCGTGCGCCGACTGCGCGTACTCGAAGGTCGCGCCGAGCCCGAGGTGTCGGTGCAGGCCGAGCTCGTAGCGCAGCGCGAGTCCGTGGGCCGCTCCGGAGAGGTCGAGGAGCGCCCCCGTCGCCTGGTAGCCGAGCCAGAGTTCGTGCCGCTCGGCGCTCGCGTCGTCGGGGCGCTGAATCACGAACTCGACCGGGCTCCCCTCGACGGGGACGTGCCCGGTCTGCGCACAGAAGCCCTCGTAGAAGCCGCGGCTGTAGGCCAGCCGGTAGAGGTCGCGCCGGAAGGTGGTGTCGAGGCTGCCCCCACGCTCCCCGAGCGCCGCGCGGGAAAAGGCGAGCGTCGCCACCGCGAGCCGCTCGCTCCCTCGCCCGATGCGCGCCTCGCGCTCGGCGTGGCGCAAGAAGTAGCCGCGCTGCCGGTCCACGGCCACGTCGAAGCGCAGCCCTGCCGCCTTGTGCAGGTCGGCCACGCGCACGCCGCGGTCATCCTCGAGATGAAAGACCCCCGAGAGCCCCTCGTCGAAGCGGAGGAGGCGCCCCGCGCGGGCCTGCCGCAGGTCCACGAGCGGTTGCCGGCGATTCGCCGCCGGAGGTCGCGCGAAGATGTTGAGCTTCGCCTCGGGGTGGGCGACGCGCGCGTTCGCCGCGGCGATGAAGGCGTGGAGCTCGCTGTACTCGACGCGGCCGTCCCCGTTCACGTCGGCGGCGCCGGAGAGGGCCGAGCGCAGCTCGTGGCTCAGGATCCCTCCCCGGTAGCGCGTCCATTCGTGGGTGGCCTGGTCCCCGCTCGTGGCCAGGATCACCCCCGCGTGAGGATACGCGGACAGGTCCTCCCGCCTCAGGAAGGCCCGCACCTCGTCCTCGTGGCTGTCGGCGGCGCGGTCGTCCTTCCACCCCCCGCCGCGGCGGCTGACGAGGAAATAGCTCTTGCACGCGTCGATGACGAGGTGCACGAAGCTGGCCTGCGAGGGGGCGAGGATGCGCTGGTAAAGGTCGCGGCGGCGCAGCCGGCTCGCGAGGAGGTTCACGTACCCCTCTCCCTGGGCGTCCACGTCCCCGTGCCCCGCGTAGACGAAGACCAGCTCCGCCGTGCCGCCGCCGCGCCGCACCCCCGCCATCTCCGCGTTCCAGCGCCCGAGGGTGGCGTAGAGCTCGGCTTCGGTCGGGGGGCGCACCTGCCCGATCGCCTCCGGGTGCAGCCGCGCCGTCTCGTCGTCGAGCACCGTGAGGAGCTGCACGTTCGGCGTGAGCAGCCGGAAGAGCTCGAGGTAGCGCAGCCCGTCGTCGTCGGCGTATCGCAGCGGCGTCACGCCGCGGTCCAGGCTGTGGTTGTTGGCGACGATCAGCACGTAGCGCCGATGCTCGGGGGCGGCGCGCGCGGGCTCTACGGTGGCGAGGCAGAGGAACGCGGCGGTGAGGGCCAGCGCGGGTCTCATGGTACGAGCCGGACGAGCAGGCTGCGCTGCTCCGTGTCGGGGAGGGGGAGGGCGCGTAGCTCCGCGAGCGGTGTTCGCGTGTGGCGCGCACGTTCGGTCGCTTGCTCGACCGCCCGCGCCGAGAGCGGTCGCGCGCTGAAGAGGGCGAAGAGGCGCACGAGGCCCGCTCGATGGTTCACGCCGAGGCGCACCGCCCGCGCGAGCGGCTCGTCCACCGCGTCGGGGCGCACGGCGAGGCTCTGCGTCTCCGGCGGGGCCGGGGCGTACCACTTCAGCGCGTAGCGCTCGTCGAGCCCGACGACGAAGAGGTGGCCGAGGCGCGACCGGTTGGTATACGCCAGCCGGAGCACCGCCCCGAGCGCGCACGAGGGGGGCGCCGCTCCGTCGGAGACGAGCTCGCGCAGCGCGTGACCTCCGTCGCCTCCCACGCAGAACGCACGCAGGTTGTGCTTGGCCTGGGCCGTCGCCGAGGGGACGCCGCTGCCCGCGGAGCTCCCCCGCGTCTGGAACTCGCCGGCCGAAGGTCGCGACGCGAGCTCCGTCGGGCGCAGGCGGGGCCAGAGCACGATGGCCGCGAGCCCCGCGGCGGCGAGAGCTCCCACGGCGCCGAAGAGCCATAGCCGTCGCGGCTTCTCCTCGGGAGTCAGGCGAGCGCGACCAAGGAGGCGCTCGCGCACCCGGGCCACCTCGGCGACCGACGGCTCG
The DNA here is from genome assembly GCA_020848905.1 of Deltaproteobacteria bacterium. NCBI lineage: Bacteria > Pseudomonadati > Myxococcota > Myxococcia > Deltaproteobacteria bacterium. Next base: position 18,061 of record JADLHG010000027.1, on the reverse strand, counting down.
GTGATGGCGCGCGCTCCGCCGGCGAGCAGGCGCTCCGCCTGGACCACGCGGTTGTAGCGCGCCTGGCAGAGCTCGCAGCCCGAGAGGTGCTCGCGCAGGCGAGCCATCCGGCGCGGCGCGAGCGGCTCGTCGAGGAGGAGCCGATCGATCCACTTCGCGTAGGTCGTGCGGCAGCGGGCCGTCGGGTCGCGCGGGCTCATGAGGTCACCGGCAGCGGCCTCTCGCCGTAGCCCTCGAGGTAGCCCTTCGACTGCATGAACTTGAGGAAGCGCTTGCGCAGCTTCTTCTCGAGCGTGCGCGCCTGCATGTGCGAGAGCCCCGCCGCCTGCCCCGCCTGGAGCTGCGTCTCCTGGCGCTCGAAGCGGGCCTCGAAGAAGGCGCGGTCGGTCGCGACGAGCTCCTCCACGAAGTGCGCGTAGAGCCGCTGGAGCTCCTGTTGCAGGTAGTCGGCCTCGGCGGTGGGGCGGGGACCCTCGGCCCCGAGGGGCTCGGCCTCGTCGACCGCGTCGAGAGGGGGGACCTCGCCGCCGTCGCGCGAGTGCACGAGCTGGCTCATCGCCACCTCGCGTCGGCGGAGCTCGCTCAGCACCAGGTTGCGCGCGATGGCCGACAGGTAGCTGCGGTAGGGCGAGAGGCCGTCGTAGGAGAGGCGGGCCCGCTCCGAGAAGGCGCGCACGAAGGTCTCCTGCAGCGCGTTCTCGAGGTCGAAGGGCTGTCGGAACCCGCGGAATTCCAAGAGGCGGCCTCTGCTCGAGAAGGTGAACCCACGGGCCAGAAAGGCGGCCACGGCCGGGGCGTACTCGTCGTACACCCGCGCTAGCGCCTCTCTATCACCCCGGCGGAACAGCTCCAGCAAGCGCCGGTCGCCGCTCAACAGCGGCATGCCCAATCTCCCATACGCAGCAGGCCACCCGAACTGTCATGGGACCCTCAAAAAAAGCAAGGGTCGGCGGTCGTCGTGGACTTTGTCTCGTCGCGGCCACGGGTTGGCCGGACGAACGTTCTTGCTACGGAGATACGGAACGGTCGTCGCGACGCGTCCCGCCTACCGCAGGGCGCCTTCAATTTCACCAAGAGAGGATGATGATCAGGGTCAGGGCGAGGGCTAGCACCAGGCCGGCGATGGAGAGGACCAGGATCAGCCCGTTCTTGTAGCCCTGGCGGTCGTAGGTGTCCCGCGCCGCCAGGACCGCCTGGGCCTGGTTCTCGCGCTCGGTCATTTCGGCCCGCGTGGCGTCGAGACGCGCGTAGAGCTCGGTGAACTCGGGGGCCCCGACGCGTCCGGCGTCGAGCGCGCGACCGAGCGCCAGGAACTTCTCGGCCAGCTCCCGGTCGAGCTTGGTGATGGCGACCCCCTGCTGTCGCTTCTGCGCCGAGACGTCGCGCTTCAGCCCCGCGAGGGTCTGCCGGCCCGCGCCGAGCTCCTTCTGCGCCTCCTGCAGCCTTCCCCGCGCCTCCTGCAGCGTGGCGTTCAGCTGATCGATGGGGCCCTGCAGGCGCGCCACCTCCGCCGCTGCCGCTTCGCGTTGCTGTTCGTGGTCCCCGATCTGCACGGCGAGCTCGGCGGCCGCGCGCTGCAGCACCTCCTGCTGCGCCGGGTCCTGCGACTTGGCCTCGGCGGCCAGCTTGTCGTCCCGTTGCTTGGTGAAAGCCTTGACCTGGCGCTCGGCCTCGGCGAGGCGCCCCTTCACCGTACGGAGCTCGGTGTTGCGCTCGTTCAGCGTGGCCTGGGTCTGAGCTATCACCTGCTGCGCGTGCTGCGACCGCGCCGTGCAGTCCGCCTCGAGCGCGGCGAACTTCTGCTCCTCGCCCTTCAGTCGCTCGTCGAGCTCGGCCGAGCCCGCGTCGGCGGCCCCGCGCTGGTTCTCGAGGGCCTCGATGGCTTCCAGCTCGGCGAGCGCGCCGGGGTGACGGAGGCCGGTCTGCCGCGCCACCTTGCCCAGGTCGCGGAGCAGCTCCTCGAGCTTTCGCCCCTCGGCCTGGAGCTCGCGTTGAAAGTGCCGCGCCACCTGCTGGTGTCGCAGCCGGCCGCCCAGGACGTGGAAGAAGTAGGGCAGTCCGGCGAAGAAGTTGGCCGGGCTCGTGGTCGGCATCGCGGGCAGCTTCGCGAGCGCCTGTGCGGCGGTCAACCCGCCCACCGGCGTGCGGGCCGGCGGCGTGGGTCCGGGCGCGGGCTGAGATGGTGCGAAGGGCGCTGGCGCGGGCTGCGCTGGCGCGAAGGTCGTAGGCGCGAAGGGCGCTGGCGCGGGCTGCGACGGCGCGAAGGTCGTCGGCGCGAAAGGCGCCGGTTGCGGCGCGGGTTGCGACGGCGCGAAGGCCGTGGGCGCGAACGGCGCAGGCTGCGACGGCGCGGGTTGCGAGGGCGCGAACGCGGTCGGCGCGGTGGCTGCTGGCGCGGGGACGCCCTGGACCGGGGACAGCGTGGTAGGCGCCGTGGCGAGCGGTGGTTGCGGCGCCATGGGAGGACGCGCGGTCATCGGCGGCGGCGCGGTCATGGGAGGACGTGCGGTCACCTGCGGCGGCGGCGCGGTCATCGGCGGTGGTGGCGCGGTCATCGGCGGCGCAGACGGCCCGCGCATCCCCGTGGGGGCCGTCATCGGCGGGCGCGGGCCCGACGGCGTCAGGACGGACGTGGGAGCGCTGGGCGGCGGTGCGGGAGCCGGCGCGGGCGCACCCGTCGGCGCGGGTGGCACCGCCGGGCGCGCGCTGCCGGGCGGAGGCGCTCCGTCCTCGGTCGGGGCCACGTAGCCGAAGACGGTCCGCTTCCCCGCCAGACCTCCGTCGCTGCGGGGCGAGGGAACCGGTGCCACGGCTCCCGTCGGTCCCTTGGGCGCGAGACGCTTGCCGCAGAAGACGCAGTGGGTGACGTCGTCCTGAAGCTCCTTCGCGCAGAATGGGCAGAAGCGCATCTCAGCCTCGGAAAACCGACCAGCGGCGAGTCATGGTAGTGGCTTCGCCCCGGAGCTGTCAAACCGACCGCGGGCGGCCGGGCGGCGTCACCCGGCCCTTGGATCGGACCGGGTGACGTCAAGAACACCGATGGCCCGCGCCGCCCCTTAATCGCGCCGCCTCCAGACGAGCAACGCCGCGAAGACCAGCACGAGCCCGAGCGTGCCGTACGGCACCGCCCCGCCCACGGCGCAGCCCGAGACGTCGATCGCGGCCCGGATGTTGACCTTGATCTGGATCTTCTTCAGCGCGTCCAGGCACTGCTGGAAGCTGTTCGCGTACTCGATGAACTGCCCGTCGCAGAAGATCGCCCCGTCGTTCGTTCGGCAGTGGGACTTGCACCCGCCGGTCAGGCGCGTCGAGCAGTTCGTGTAGCGCTCGACGGTGTGGCACTTGAGCTGGCAGTCCATGTTCACCCGGGAGACCACCACGCCCCGGCAGGCGGGCTGGCACTTTTGCTGGCAGGTCATCGACGGGAGCACCGCCTTGCACTCCACGTCGCAGTAGCCGGTGCAGCTCGCGTTGCACGAAGCCCGGCATTGCGACTGATTGGCGCTCGTCGAGCACTTGGCGGAGCAGTCGGCGGCGCATTTACCGCCGCAGGAGGCCGTGCAGCTGAAGCTGCCGGGGTTGCCCTCGCACTCGGTGACGCAGTTCGAGGAGCAGACCTGGACCTCCTCCTCCACGACCTGGAAGGTGCACTGCGGGCCGCACTCCTTGAACAGCTCCTTCGCGCACGACACCTCCATGTTCACGGGCGTGCAGCGCGTCTCGCACTGCACCCCCGGTGGCTCGACTTCACACTGCACGCTCGGTCCCAGCGCCACGTTGCCGCAGGCCTCGAGCGCGCCGGCCCGGGCGATCCCCGGCGAGCCGACCAGCGTGGCGAGGGTCACGGTTGCCAGAGCTACTCCTGCCAGGCCATTCCTAAGCTGCATGCTCGTCCTCCGGTCATAGTTGCCCTGCAGGATAGCCCCGCGCCCCGGGTCTGCCCATGGCCGCCGTCACATCACGCGAGATACGTGGAACTTCTCAGTGGTCGAGCGTGTCGCGGACCTTGCGGGCGAGGGCTTGCGGCGTGAAGGGTTTGCTCAGGAAGCGCACGTTCTGAGGGTCGATGTCGGGGTCGCTCTGTCCGGCGTCGGCGTAGCCCGAGATGTAGAGCACCTTCAGCGAGGGCTGGAGCGTCGTCATGCGCCGTGCCAGCTCGTTGCCGCGGAGGTCGGGGAGCAGCACGTCGGTGACGAGCAGCCGGATGCTCGGGGCGTAGGACGAGAAGAGCTGCAGCGCCTCCTGGGGCGTGCGCGCCTCGAGGACGGTGTAGCCATACTGCCGGAGAATGCGGCGCGCGAGGTCGCGCACCAGCGGCTCGTCCTCGACGAGGAGCACGGTCTCCCAGCCCGGGATGACCTCCCCGAGGACGCCGGGCGCGCTGGTGACCTTCGCCGCCTCTTCCACTCGGGGCAGGTAGATCTTGAAGGTGGAGCCCTGACCCGGCTCGCTGAAGACGGAGATGTGGCCGCCGCTCTGCTTCACGATGCCGTAGACCGACGCGAGCCCGAGCCCCGACCCCTGGCCGAGCCCCTTCGTGGTGTAGAAGGGCTCGAAGACGCGCGCCCGCGTGGCGGCGTCCATGCCGCAGCCGCTGTCGCTCACGGCGAGGAGCACGTGGGGGCCGCTCGGGGATTCGGCGCTGCCGTGGATATGCTCGCCGGCGAGCTCCACGTTGGCGGTCTCGATGATCATGTGTCCGCCGCGGGGCATGGCGTCGCGGCTGTTGGCGGCGAGCTGCCAGATGGCGTGCTCGAGCTCGTGCCGGTCCACCTTCACCTGCCCGAGGGCGGGGTCGAGGCCGAGGCGCAGGTCGATGTCCTCGCCCAGGACGCGGCGGAGCATCTCGGCCAGTTCGGTGAGCACCGCGTTGAGGTTCAGCACCACGGGCTGCAGCACGAGCTTGCGGCTGAAGGCGAGGAGCTGCCGCGTAAGGGTGGCCGCGCGGTCGGAGGCGCCGCGAATGGCTTCGAGGTCCTCGCGCAGCGACGAGCCGGGCTCGAGCTCGTTCAGCAGCAGCGCCGTGTGGCACGAGATGACCGTGAGGACGTTGTTGAAGTCGTGCGCTACGCCGCCGGCGAGCCGGCCCACGGCCTCCATCTTCTGCGCCTGGCGCAGCTGCTCCTCGACCTGCACGCGATCGGTGACGTCCTTGGCCACCGCGCAGAGGGCCACCGGACGATCCCGGTCGTCGCGAATCAGCTTGGCGTCCACGTCCAGAAAGACCGGCCGCCCATCCTTGCGTCGCCCCTCCCAGGCCGTGCGGCGCATCCCGCCCCCGAGGATCTCCTGCAGGTCCTCCTGCCACCGCGCGTCGCCCTTCGTCGGGTAGAGGAAGTCCGGGTGCTCGCCCAGCAGCTCCTCGGCGGCGTAGCCGAAGATCCGGGCCGCCCCGTCGTTCCAGTACAGGACCCGCCCCTGCAGATCGCAGATCACGACCAGGTCTCCGAGCTGCTGGAGGATGCGCGCCTGGAAGCGCAGCAGGGCCTGGGGATCGCTCGCCTCCACGAGGGCGGCGAACCCGGTCCCCGTGATGGTGCCCTCCCCGCTCTGCACGGCGGCGGGGGGTCTTTCGGGCGGATGTCGAGCGTTGGACATGAGGGCGCGCTGACCTGTTCAGATCCATCGCCCGGGGCGGCCGTTCGTTAAGGGGACAGAGTGTCGCAGGAGAGGGGGTTTTTCTTAGGCCTCCTAAGGCGGGCCCTTACCTGGCAGCGACTTCCACGCGTTCGGAGAGGGCCGGACCCTGCGCGACTTCCCGGCTGGGCGGCAGGTAACCGTCGGGGTGGAAGCGCACGTGGAAGTGGTCCGCGTGCCCTGGCTCGTGGCGGATGAGGCCCTGGTTGTGGTTCTTCGCCCGAGGATACTGGAAGAGGCGTGCGAGCTCGCCCTTCGAGCTCCCCTGGGCCTTCAGGTACCGGTACAGCGTGCGTTGCAGCCGCCGGTCGAGAAAGATGAACTGCACCTCGCGCGAGCGGAGCAACGTCGAGAAGACGAACCAGGTCCGCTCGAGGTCCAGCGTCCAGGGGGAGGCCGGCGTCGAGAACTTGGTAGGTTTCCGAAGGATCATGCGTACATCGGCGTCCCGACCGGTGCGGTGCGAGCGGTGCGGCTTGAGCACGCCGCCGCGCTTGGCGCTGAGGTCGTGGACCATGATGGGGAGCGCGTCGGGGTAGCGCCGCTGGTATTCCCGGCCGAGCTCCGCCAGGCGGCTTACCGTGGTGAAGGTGCCCCACGCCCGGTCCGGATTCCGGACCATGAGCCCCGTGCTGCTCTCGAGCTGGTGGAAGCGGCGCCAGCGCCGATGGGCCGGGCGCGCGGGGCGGCGGACCTTGCCGGTGCGCCGCCCGCCCTTCGCGAGCTTCGCCCCCGCCGAACCCGGAAGGTCGTCGAGGGCCGAATCACTGGGCTGAGAAGCGTACGCAAGAGAACAAGAAAACAGCGAGATGATGAGAGCTTGGACAAACCGCATGTACATCCTCGTCGATACGTCGGACCGATATGAAGCACGGCGCGTGCCGGACCTGGCGACGATGTAGGCGTTTGTAACCCCTCGGATCGATGGGCGACGGGCTGCGGCGAGAAAATGGGGGTGTGGCAGCTAGCCTGCAGGCGGTCGGCTGCAGGGAGCGCGGGGCCCTCCCGCAGGCAGCCCGAGCTAGAGCTAGCCCCGGATCTGATACTTGGAGAGCAGTCGGCTGAGGTAGGTGCGGTCGGTCTGCGCCACGCGCGCCGCCTGGGAGATGTTGCCGCGCGTCTCCTTGAGGAGCGCCTCGAGGTAGGCCCGCTCGAAGGACTCGATGGCCGCCTCCTTCGCGTCCTTGAAGGAGAGGGAGAGATCTACCGGCGGAGCGTCGGGTTCGCGTGCGACCACCGCTGCGTTCACCGCCGCGGCGTGGACCACGTCGCCGAGCGCCACGCGACGCAGGTAGTTCCGCAGCTCGCGCACGTTGCCGGGCCAGGTGTGGCGCTTCAGCTGCTCGAGTTGCTCGGCGTCCAGCTCCGCGCCGCCGTCGAGCCGGAGCTCGCGCATCAGGTGCCGCGCGATGGCCTCCAGGTCGTCCGGGCGCTCGCGCAGCGCCGGGAGGTTTATCCGCACCACCGAGAGCCGATAGTAGAGGTCCGCGCGGAAGGTGCCGCGGTTCACCTCGGCCTCGAGGCAGCGGTTCGTGGCGGCCAAGATGCGGATGTCGAGCGGGATCTCGCGGCTGTCCCCCACCCGCCGGATGCTGCGGTTCTCGACCGCGCGGAGGAGCCGCGTCTGGAACTCCAGCGGGAGCTCGCCGATCTCGTCGAGGAAGATCGTTCCGCCGTTCGCGCGCTCGAAGGCCCCCTTGTAGTCGCTCACGGCGCTTGTGAAGGCGCCCTTCGCGTGGCCGAAGAGCTCGCTCTCGAGCAGGTTGGGGGGGATCGCCCCGCAGTCCACGATCACGAGCGGCCGGTCGCGTCGCGGGCTGGCGGCGACGATCGACCGCGCGCAGAGCTCCTTGCCGGTCCCCGTCTCGCCGGTGATGAGCACCGTCTCGTCGGTGGGCGCCACGCGTTCGAGGAGCGAGAAGATGGCGCGCATGGCGTCGGTCTGCCCGACGAGCTCGCCGAAGCCGTGCCGCGGGCTGAGCGATTCGGCCACCTGCTCGTCCAGCGTGTCGAGCCGCACCTGCGAGTTGCCGAGCGTCACCACCGCCCCCGGCTGCACGATCGCCTCGAGGACGCGCACCCCACCGACCCAGGTGCCGTTGCTCGAGCCGAGGTCCCGCAGGCGCAGCCCCTCGGCGGTGGCTCGCACCTCGAGGTGGATGCGCGAGACCGTGTCGTCGGAGAGCTGCAGCGTGTTGCCGGGCTGCGTGCCGAGGTGGAGCACGCGCTCCTGCACGGGCAAAGAGCGGCCCGCGTCGGGGCCCGCCACCACCTCGAGCTTCAGCTTGCGCCGGTAGCGGCGTTCGGTTCCCCCGTCACGGGGCGCGAGGATGCGGGTTTCGTCGTCGCGGCGGTTGGACATGCGGGAGCGAGCACGACTCGCCCTTCAGGCTAGCACAGAAAGACCCCCGCGGACGGTCGGGATCAGCTGCCGGTGCGGCCGCCACCGCCGCCGTGCGCGCCGCCGCCGATGGTCGGGCGGATCACCGGAGCGGGCGCGGGAGCCGGCTCGAAGACGCGCGGCATCTCGGTGTACTGGAAGTCGGTGAGGCGCAGGTGGCGGTAGCCCTGCGGCACCACCGGCTCGGAGGCCATCGCCTTGCCGCGGTACTGCACGATGTCGTTCTTGGCCTTCCAGGTGATGGCCAGGTCCACGGCGCCGAGGAGCCCGTCGGGGGTCACGTTGCGCGTGCGGATCCTCACCATGCGCGTGTTCCACGGCTGCACCACCATCGGCATGGCGCGCTGATTCAGCCGCTCCACGATCTGCTGCTTGATCATCTTGGTGCGCGCGTAGCGATAATTCTCGGCCTGGGCCACCGTCGGGACCAGCAGCGCCGCCGCCACGACCGGCAGCGCGAGGCTCTTGAGCACACGACCTACGTACATGACGTCCTCCCCTTGAATGGAAGTGGGTTGTCTTGCACCGCGAGGGTCGGCTCGCGCAAGAGCAAGGGCTCTGCCAGGCGCGGCGGGGGGAGGGCTCGGCCGGTCGACGCGACGTTAGCGTCGAGATGGTCGCGTCGTGCGCAGCCAGTCGTCGGAGGGCTCCGCGTGCGGGCTCCGACTTTGCTCCCGTCGCGGGCGGCGCCGCCAGGGAGCGCCGTCAGGGGCGCGGGGGTGCGCTCGGCAGGGCTCGCAGCGCCGCGCCGACGAGCTCCATGGTCGGCTTCTCCCGCTCCACGGTAGGCGGGGCGTCATTCCAAGCGGGCCAGCGAAAGCGGGGCGAGGCGAGCACCTCGGAGCCGAGCGCCACGACGACGCCGATCCCCTCGCTGACCTGCGACTCGCGCCCCTCGGTCGCGCGGTCGTCGTGCAGCACGGTGAGCGAGCTCGGGTCGGTGAACTGGAGGAGCGTCCACGGGAGGCGGAAGTGCAGCCGGGGCCCCTCGACGATCACCGCGTCCAGGCTCGTACCGCGGCTTCCCGCGGCCCGCACGCGCAGCTTGCCGATGTCCTGATAGCTGTTCGGGAAGAAGAGCGATCCGTCGTCGTTCAGGTGCTTGCCGTCGTTCATCCAGCGCACGAGCGTCCACGGTCCCCCGTCGGTGGCGATGGACTGGTAGCGCTGCGTCGGCTCCGAGGCGTGGTGCCAGATCCCGACGGTGTCGTAGGCCTGCGTGACGTAGAGGAGCGCGGTGTTCGGCGCGGTGTGGACCAGGGCGAACTCGACGCGTCGAGGGCTCTTCGTCCCCGCGGGGAGCACCGACTCGCCGAGCGCGTCGGCGTAGGTGTCGTAGCCGACCGTGAGGACCTCGCCGGCGCCGAGCGGCGAGGCCAGCTCGACCTCGACGTGGAAGTACTCGGCGTCGGCCGCCGCGCGAATCCGCCGGACGCGGCCCTCTCCCCGCGCCTCGGGCAGCCGCGAGAAGTCGGGGGTCGGGAGCTGCCACGCGATCATGCCGAAGTTCTGCTCGGGCGAGGTGAGGTTGTGCCAGATCGGGTAGCGGTCGCGCGGAAAGGCGACCTCGTCCACGATCCATGTCCGCTTCCACCACTCGTCGAACCAGACGAAGAGCATCCCGCCGGCGCACCCCGTGTCGTAGAGGTTGCGGATCAGCCGCGCGTCGTTCGTCCCCTGCTCCACCTCGTCGTTGCCGCCGTGGTTCGCCCCGCTGTGGCCGTTGTGGGCGTTCCCCCAGCTCGAAGGGACGCCGTACTCGCCGATGAGCACGGGGACGCGTCCGTAGTGCCGCTTGAGGTCCGTGAGATAGCCGACGTAGCTGTTCGGCCCCTGCGCGTCGCGGGCGCGCTGGTAGTTCGGATCCTCGCTGACGAAGTTCGGGTAGTAGGGGTAGGCGTGGTAGCTCATGAAGAAGCCCGCCGGGGCGTCGGCGAGCTGCATGTTGGCGAGGTCCACTCCGGCCGCATCCTCCCCGCTCTTGAAGTGGTTTTCCGTCGGGTGATGGAGCGGATCGAGGGTGGGCCAGCTCGACCAGCCGATCGGCCGCTGCGTGCCGTAGCGCTCGCGTTCGTAGACCACCACGCGGTCCATGCGCTCGGTGGCCCAGAGCTCCGTCGGGGTCCCCTTGGTGAGGCGCAGCGCCTGGCCGAGGTACGCGTCCCGTTCCTTGTGCGTACTGTCGGTCTTGTAGACCTCGGGGGGAAAGATCTCGCGGCCCGAGACCCACGCCATGACCCAGGGCGAGACGTCCACCCCGTAGGAGCCGTGGGCTCTGCCCTTGCGCTCCGGGATGAAGCGATTGCCGTGCACGCAGTCCACGACCTCCTTGCCCGCCTCGTCGAAGTCGTGCGTGAAGTCGTGCAGGTCGAAGCCGCCCGTCGGGTTGTCCTCGTCGAGCCAGATGCCTTGCAGGACGTAGAACGGTTCGTCGGGGTGGAAGTTGTTGTGCTCGAAGAGCGCCTCGTAGAAGCGCGGGTGGTGCAGGGTGTAGACGCGCAGGGCGTTGATTCCGAGCTGGCGCATGCGTTCGAACCAGCGCAGGTACTGGTCGGTGCTGATGGCGAGCTCGCCGGGGCGGGTCCCCGGGACCCCTACGCCGAGGTTCATGCCCTTGACGAAGGTCGCGCGGTAGCTCTGCCCGTCGAAGACCTCGAAGTAGTCCTCGGTCGCGCGGAAGGGGACCGGATAGAGCTCGCGCTCGGCTCCGCAGCCGAGGAGAAACGCGACGAGAAGGAGGGTCAGCCAGGCACGCACGGCGCACGTAGACGTTAGCACGGCCTGGGGGACCGGGCCGCGGTCCTGAGGGCCCTCACCGCAGAAAGAAGCGCAGCTCGAGCGCGAGGCTCACGCCCGTCAGGTCGAGCTCGGCGATCGGTTGCAGCGGCGGAAGGGGCGAGGCCGTGGACTCGAGGGCGGCGGTCTTCAGGTAGCGCAGGCGTGTCTCGAGGCCCAGGGCGAGCCAGGAGGTGAGCATGAAATCGGCTCCCGCGAGCAGGTGGAAGCCGCCGCCTCGGCCCGCGCGAAAGCTCGAGACCTGGCCCAGGTCGTAGCTCCAGAAGGAGCGCGAGAGGAGAAAGACCGACGGGCCGAGCGCCCCGTGGACGTAGAGGCGACCGAAGAACGGGTAGTAGCCGCCGACGAGGACGGGGAGCTCGAGGACCAGGTTCCCGTAGCTCACCTGGCCGCTCGAACGCCCCGTGGCGAGCCCCGTACCGGCCCAGGTGCTGAGCGTGGCGAGTCCCGCCTGCACCAGCACGTAGCGGGGGAAGTAGTAGCGGAGCGAGAGCTCGTGGCTCATGGTCCACGACGGTCGCGGCATCGGCTGGAGCGTGACCTGCGGGTTGTACTGCTGGATGCGCAGGAGGTAGTCGTCCACGCCCTGGTTGAAGGCCGAGAGCCGCGCCGAGCCGAAGCCGGCCGACAGGCCGAGGGCCAGCCGGTGGGGGCGGGCGAAGGGGGGCGTCGGATCGGCTCCGGCGGCGGGCTCCGGCGAAGCGAGCGACAGCCCACACGCGAGGAGTATCCACGCCGGCCGGAGCATCGTGTCCCAGCGTGGCGGCCGGGGGGCAGCCTGTCAATAAATCAGCGAAAAGTTGACCTATTGGGGTGGGGTCTATAATGACCGGGTGGGGTGCTTCACGCGGATTCTCGGCGCGAGCGTGCTCGCGGCGCTGCTGCTACGGCCGAGCGCCGCCGCCGCCGAGGAGACGCTCGCGGATCCCACCCCCTCGTACCGCTACCAGGAGGACGGACAGCTCGAGCTGCTCGTCTCCTCGGCTCTCGAGGTGCCCGCCGAGCTCAGGTGGTGGGGGCTCGGCGCCGACGGGCGACGGACCCGCGAGACGGGAAAGCGGCGGCTCGCTCTCGTGCGCGGCGCGAACCGCGTGCTCTTGAAGGTGGGGCGCGGGAGCGGGCACATCCTCGAATACCGCCTGGGCGGGCAGCTCCATCGGCTCGTGGCGAACCGCGGGAACTGGTACGCGGGACCGACGCAGGTGGCGGTGCAGCAGACCTCGACGCCGGCGGGCCTCGGTAGCGGGCTCTGCCGCGCGGCGGACCTCCTCGTCGCGCGGGGCTTCACCGCGCGGGTTCTCGCGGGTCACAAGCGGGCGGGTCTCGAGCTCGGGCGCACCCTCGGTGACGAAGGGGGGCACGGGGTTCGCGTCGGGGCCCAGGCGGCCGTGGTGCTGATCGCTCGGGGGAGCGTGGGGTCGGTGCTGCTGACGCTCGGGCAGCGCGTGGCGGCGAGCAAGCTCGAGTACTGGGACTACGCGCTGACGCTCGAGCCGCAGTTTCGCCGCTACGTGATCCCGCTGCCGCTCTTTCACGCACGCGTGCCGCCCCAGAAGGCGCTCTCGGCGATCCTGTCGGTCTCGATGCGCGCCACGGCGCCGGCGGCCGAAGGGGACGTGGTGGACGTGGAGTACATCGGCTTCACGGACCAGTCGGTGCGGCTGCGGGCCACGCGCGTAGGGGCCATGGTGCAGCTCGCGGTGAGCGGCACGGCGCGCGGAGCGAAGACCCAGGTGACCCTGGCCGACCGGCAGGCCTACCGCCGCATCGTCGCTCCCGGCCGCGGCGGACAGGCGCGCGTCGAGGACCCGGCGGCGCGGCGCGCGTGGGTCTGCACCGCCCCGGAGGCCGAGCGAGCGCGGGCCGTCTGCGACCCCCCCGACGCGCCTCAGTCGAGCTACGCCCTCCTCTCCGAGGGGCGAGAGCCCGTGGTGGTGGACGACTTCTCCACGCGCACCCCCGTGAACGCCTTTCGTCAGCCGATCACCGTCTTCGGGGCCACGATCCCGCTCGAGCTGGCGATGGAGGTCGAGCGACGCCCCTCCGGGCTTCGCATCCGCTACTTTCCGAGCACGCCCAAGGACTACCTGGGCTACTTCACGCCGCTCCCCGCCGAGCTGCCGAAGGGGCTCGAGAGCCTGGAGCTCAAGGTGCGCGCCAAGCTCCCGCTCGACGCGGTGGAGATCGGCCTACGGGACCGCACGAACCGCGAGCCGAAGGTGATCCTCGCCACGTACGCCGAGCCGGCCGCCGACGGCTGGGTTCGGGCGCTCATCCCGCTCGAGGCCTTCCGGGCGGGGCTCAGCGAGCTCGGGGGCCCGCCGCGCCTTCTCGCCCTGCGGCGCGTCTCGCTGATCATGCTCTTTGCGGGGCGCCTCGTGACGCACGAGGTGGAGCTCGGTCGCGTGCAGTTCGTGCCCGCGCGCGCGCCGCTCGCCGTGGCGCGCTTCGACGGCGAGCCGGCGGACAAGACCGCGCTCGGCGGGGTGATCGTGGTGGAGGGGCGGCACGGAGCGCGCATCGGCTACCGACGCCACCGCAGCGGGCAGAAGGGGCAGGGCCTCGCCGTGGAGGTGCGCTCGGTGGGCGAGAAGGGCTACGCGCTGGTCGGGCTGGGCCTCGGGCGAGTGAACGTGCGCGGCTACCGCACGCTCACCTTCTGGGTGCGGGGCGAGCGCGGAGGTGAAGACGTCGCGCTCTATCTGAACGACGGTCGTCGGCGGGCGCGCGTGCTGCTCTCGAGCCAGGTCACGCTGACGCAGAGCTGGCAGCGCGTCTCGGTCCCGCTCGCGCCTCTCGCGCGGCAGGTGGACCTCTCGGCGCTGAAGCAGGTGGTGATCGCCTGGGAGGACCGGCTGATCGAGCGCGAGACGCTCTTCTTCGACGAGTTCACGTTCGAGTGATGCGGCGCGCCCTCCGTCTCGCACGCCGTCGCTGTCTCGCCCGACTACTGGTCGTGACGCTCCTCGGCGCGGGCGCGGCGGCGCGGGCCCAATCGGATCGCGACGTGGCTGCTCTCGAAGCGCGGCTCGAGCTCCACCCCGAGGACGTGGACCTCCGGCTCCGCCTCGCGACCTGGCTCTCGTGGCGCGGAGAGCGCGGGGAAGCGCGGCGCCACGTGCTGCGCGTGGTGACGCAGGTCCCGCGCTACTGGGACGCGCAGCTCCTGCTCGCGCGGCTCGACGCTTGGGAAGGCCACTACGCCGCCGCCAAGGCTCGCGCCGAACAAGTCCTTCGCGCGGCCCCCGACAGCCGCCCCGTGCTCTGGCTCTTGCTCGACATCGCCATCTGGGCCGAGCGTCCGAAGGAGGCGCTGCGGCTCGTCCACGGCCTCCTCGCGCGCGAGCGCAGCGCCGAGCTCTACTACCGGCTGGCGCTCGCCGAGCAGCAGCGGATGCGCGGTCTCGCCGCGTATCGCGCGACGCGCCGGGCGCTGGCGCTCGACCCCCTGCACCGGGGCGCCGCCGGGCTGCGCGAGGAGCTGCGGCTCGTGCAGGTGGACCTGACCTACGAGCTGGACGTCTTTCCCATCCAGAGCGACCGCTTCGCCCACGGTGAGCTGCTATCGGTGAGCGTCTTGCCGCGCTCCTTCTTCAGCGGGGTGCTCTACCAGGAGCTGCGCTACCGCTTCGGCACGTGGAACCACCGGCTGCTGCTCCAGCTCGACCTGCGTCCGCTGAAGTGGCTCACCCTCTCGGCGGTCGGGGGAGGAGCCGCTCCGGCGGAGGCCGTCCCGCGCGCCACGGCGTCGGTGCAGGGCTTGGCCCGCCTCGGTGGCGAGTACGACGCGAGCCTGCGCTATCAGTACGACCGGCTCCCCTGGGCCGGGGATCTCCACACGCTGCGCTTCGGCGGTGGCGTGGCGTTGCCGCGGGGCTTTCGCGCCGAGGCGGCCTACCTCCTCGGGATGCTGGCCCACTGCCGCCAGGTGGACGTGCTGCACGCCCTGCACCTGAAGGGGATCTTCGAGCACCGCCGGCTGCGCGCCACCGTGCAGTACGGCTACGGCAGCCAGCTCGACCGTCCGACGCTGCGCACGGCCCCCACGGGGCAGGTGGACGCCTCCGGCTGTCCGACGGGGAGCGCGGTGAATCCGGAGCCGCCGCTGCTCGACCTGCGCTCCCACGACCTGGGCTTCGACCTCTACGTGCAGCTCGTGCGCAGCTTCGGCGTGCGGGGGGGCTACGACCTGCAGCTGCGCTTCAATGGCACCGAGGCGCACCTCGTGCACGTCGGGGGGCGGTACTGGTTCTGAGGGCGGTTCGGGCGCCGACGCGGCGGCGGGGGCGGCGAGGCTTACTGCGCGACGGCGTGGGTCGGGAGGCTGAGCGACGAGCTGCGGCCGACGCGACCGCTCGTCGCGATGTTGGTCGCCGCGGCGCCGCTCACGGCCTGAACCTCTTCCATGCCGATGAAGACCTGCTCGCGCGAGCCGAGCAGGTCGCCGCCGATCTGGAAGGGCGCGCCGTTCGGGGCGTGGATCGACACGGCCGAGCACTGGAAGTCCCAGAGCCGCTCGTGGGTGAACTCGCCCCGGAAGAGCGCCGGCAGCTTCGAGAGGATGGCGTACGCGCCCATGTTCGCGATGCGGAGCTGAAAGCGGTCCTGACGCAGCCCCGCCTGCGGGAAGAGCTTCAGGCCCAGCCCATAGAACGGAATCGTGGAGGCGGCGGCGATGGCCACCGGGCCGCGGTAGAGCACCTCGCCCCGCGGGATCGGCCGTCCGATCGGGCGCCCCTGCAGGTCCATGCGGCGGGCCGGCGCGCCTTCGTTGCGCACGATGACCTCGGGGGGCTCGTTGAACATGTACCGCCACACCGACCGCGTGCCGATGGCCAGCGCGTAGCCCGGGGCCCCCTTGCCGAGGGCGCGCAGCGGGGTCTTCTCGAGGCCGTCCTTCACCGCGTTGTAGTCCTGCAGCACGAGGCCATCCAGCCCCACGCCGGCAAACGGCGCGAGTCGCCCTTCCACCTTGAGGACGGAGAGGGAGCGGCGCGCGTCGGGGCTGTGCGCCCGGTGCAGGTCGGCCACGATCCCGGCGAGGCCACGCGGACCGGCGCCCAGCGTGTCGGCGAGCGCGTTGCCGGTGCCGAGGCGAAGCACGCCGAAGGCCGGGGGGCGCGCGGGGTCGAGCGCCATCACGTCGCTGGCCACGCGGGTAAACGTTCCGTCTCCGCCGCCGCAGAGCACCACGTCGTAGCCCCGATTCACGATCTGCCGCGCGATGAACTCGGCCTGCTCGAGGGACTGGGAGACGTACAGGGTCTCGTCGGCCAGCACGCGCCGCACGTCCGCGATGAGCGCGTCGTTGACGGCCTTGGCGTTCCCGTTGAGCACCACGGCCACCTTGGGGCGATCCGTGCTGGGGGCGGAAACGGGGCTGGAAAGCAGCGGGTTTGTCATGGCGAAACTCCTGCGCGGCTTAGCTAGCAAGCTGCGGGCCAGTGCCGGGCCGCTGACAGGTGCATTAGATTACAGCACGTTACGACGCCCGGCGACCGGGGCTGGGGCCGGCCCGAGCTTTGGGTGCGAAGCTCTCGACGCACTGCAACGCACTGCAGCGCGGAAAATGGTAGGACAGATGACACATGGGTGACACATGTCACACCCGATTCTCTCCGATCATTGGATAGGTTGGCTATGTTTCGGCCCCAGCGGGGGGCCTGGGCAAGCTCTTTCGCACCCGTCCCCGGGACCGCACCCGACCGGCGCGTTACCCGGGTGGCGGCGCCTCGGGTAGCGCTTCGCAAGAGATCGACCTCCCCAAAAAAGATTAGTGATAATCGGGAAGAAGCGCCTCGACGGCCACGGCCCTCTTGAGCGGCGTGCCCCCCGCCCCAAAGGAAAGCGTGGGCCTGGCGCCGGAGCCCAGCCGGCGAAAGAGCTCGAGCGCCTGGCTCTTCGACAGCCGCGAGAGGTCCTGCCCGTCCACCGCGACGAGCCGCTCTCCCGTCCTCACCCCTTGGCGCTCGGCGTCCGAGCCCTTGAAGACGTCGAGCACCACCATCCCCTGCTCGGCCTGCGCCGCCTTACAGAAGGAGAAGCCGGGGAGCAGGTAGTCCTCGCTCGTGACCGAGGGGCGGCGGTACGTGCGGAGCTCGAGCTGCTCGGCCGGGTAGTCGAAGGTCACGGCGGCCTCGCGCAGCCAGTTGTTGCCGAGGAGCAGATCGATGCTGCGGCGGGTCTCCTGGTTGAGCGCGCTGAAGAAGGCGGGGTCGTCGATGACCAGCGCCGCCAGGCTCGTCACCTTCAGGCCGCCCACCTTCAGGTCCTTCAGCCGCACCACCTTGGCCTGGGTCTTACCGTTCACGAACGATACCGACTCGCAGCAGAGCGCGGGCCGCCCGGCCTCGCCGAGACGCTCGAGGAGCCCGCGGCTGACGACGCTCATCGAGGCCCCCGTGTCGATCATCGCGGGTAGGGAGCGCCCCTCGGTCTCCACCGTGACGAGGAAGCGGGTGGCCGGCACCTCGAGGAGCGCGCCGCCGGGGAGCACCGCCTGACCGCCGCCCACCACCTCGGCAGGGACCACGAGCTTCGCGTCCACCTCCTGCGCCGGAAGCTCGGCCTCGTCGGCGAAGAGCGCCATCGTGCGTGCCCGGTGGTCGAGGCCCACGCGAAAGAAGCGCAGGAGGTCGCCGCCGACGAGCCCGGCCGGCGGCTTGTCCACGCACGGCCCGTTCTCCGAGAAGAGCGCGGCCACCCCCACCTCGCGCTCGGGAAAGGCGAGGCCAAACGCGCCGAGGGTCACGACCTGGCGCCCGGCCGCGAGCGTCGGGTAGGCGTTCCGGGAGAGGAGCGTGAGGGGCGCGCCGGTGTCCACCACGGCGAGCTGCTCCGCGACGTCGTTCACGCGGAGCGGAATGGCGGGGGTGTTGGCGATGAGCGTGACGGCGATGGGCTGCCCGGGGACCCCGTCGTACCGAACGGACTCCCCACACCCCAGCCCGAGGAGGACGACCAGCGCCGCTGAAAAACGACGAACCACCGCGGCAGTATAGACGGTTTCTCGTGCGGACTGGGCGCTCCGTGCGAGCGGAAGCCGAAACAGCCGGCGCCCCTAAGGACACCAGGGCAATCGAGTTCTGCGGATGGAAGAGACCGGGGAGGGCCTAGGGCGCTCGTGACGCGGGCCCTGGCGGACGCCGCCGCTTGCATGGGCCGGCAGCGGGGCAGAGTGGGCCGGCGCAAGCGGCGGCTCGGGCCCTCGCGCCAGCCGCGGAATGG